>JAGHSH010000280.1 GCA_018065965.1 Candidatus Apopatocola equi | reverse complement strand
CCCAGGAACACATGGTTTCGGATGGCTGCATCGGGAAGAAATCGCATGGATCGTATCCTTTCAAATTACCGCAAAGGGCTGTATCAAAGAATGATACAGCCCGTAGGGAAATGAACGTAAGCTCTCTCAGCCCTTGGCGCGGTCGGTGTTGCCTGCACCGCCGGTGAGAGACCAGTGACGGTAAGTACCGGCAGCATCCTGGGTCTCGCGGGCCTTTTTGGCGGCCTCGGTGTAGAGACCGTACTCATGCTCCACGAGGCACTCGGTGTAGCTCTTGTCGGTGTGCTCGTTGCGGGGCAGGGGAACATCCTGCTCACCGGCGAGGATGTCCTGCACCTTCTTCACGTTGACGGTGTGAGCGGTGCTGCCCTCAGCCACGGCAACGGCGGCGGCAACGCCGGTGGCCTGACCGGTGCCCACGCACTGGGGGATCAGGTTCACGTTGTCGATGGCCACGGCGTCAGCGGAGATGTGACGGCCGGGAGCCAGCAGATTGTCCACCTTCTGGGGCAGAATGGCGCGGTAGGGGATCTCAATGGGGGCATTGTCGTTGAGAGTATCAACGGTGCAGTGCCAGGCGATGGTGTCGTCATACTCCTTGGGGAAGGCCCAGTCGTTGGAGCCGATGACGACCTCGCCCACGATGCGGTGGGAGCCGCGGGTGCCCAGCTGAGGAGCGATATCATAGATGAAGGCGTCCTCAAAGACCTCGGGACACATGGTCCGGTAGCAGTCGAGAACCTGGCGGAGCTTGAGACGGGTGCCCATCTCCGTGGCGGTCTGGTCGGCGATCTTGGAGCAGTCGCGCTTGGGCTGCCAGTTGTTGACCCAGCCGACGGTGTCGGTAGCGCCGCTCATCAGTCCGCTCATAAAGCCGTGGATATCTCGGATCTTCTGACCCATGGCGCGGGCTTCCTCGCCGTGGGTGGCACGCCACTGGCTGTACTTGGTGGCGCTGTAGCCGCCGATGCGGTAAACCAGAGCGGTGGAGCCGCAGCGGCACTCGTCGTCGATGGCGTTGGAGGTGGGAGCGCCGGAGAGACGGCAGAGGTCAGCATCGCCGGTGGCGTCGATGACGACCTTGGCCAGAACGGCCTTGCGGCCTTCCTTGGACTCGAAGATAACGCCCTTACAGGTGTTGCCTTCCATGATGGGCTTGCAGCCCCAGGAGTGGTACATCACGCGGATGCGATCCTTCAGCTCGTCGAGCATGATGTCCATCTCGATCTTGGTCTGGGTGGGATCCAGCATCCAGCCGCGCTCCACGCGGGCGGGTTCGATGCGGGTGGTGCCGCCGCAGGCTCCCCACTTCTTCAGCAGCTCAGGGTCGTGGGAGCCGATATCACTGTCGGGAGGGCCGTAGCAGGCGCCGGGAATCTTGGACAGGCGGTCAAACCACTCCTGCTGCAGACCGCGGACATACACCTTTTCATGGAAGGAGCAGCTGGGGATGAGAAGCACATAGCCGCCGGTAACGTCGCCGCCGCAGTAGCCATAGCGCTCCATGAGGATCACGTTCTTGCAGCCTGCACGGGCCGCTGCAATTGCAGCGGAATGACCGGCCGCGCCGCCGCCCACTACGAGGACGTCGCACTCGTCATAAACGGGCACTACGTTCTGGGGCTCCAGATAGGTCTTAGCCATTGAGTTTACCTCCATGTATTATATTTATGCAAATGGTATGAATCTGCTCAGCAAATTATAACACACATAAAGCGGCAAAGCAAGGAAGAATCGGGCTCAATTCGCACAATATTTGTGCAGTTTATTTGTGCGGTATGCAGTTTCACACATTACTTTTGTACAATGTGTAGCGAAATGCGGACGGCAGACTCAATAGAATGCGGAGAATACGATCGGGAGGCAGGAAGTCGGCGTCACCGATGGACGGCGGTATCGGACTGCGCAGATGCGACATTTTGCGGCATTCAGGGGAGCGGGGAGAGAAAAATGAAAAAACTCCTTGCATTCCGGACACGTCTGTGCTAAAATACCAGAGCCGAAAAGGCTATCAAGGCGGTCCTCTGCCGGATGAAAAACGGGAATGAACGTCTCAAGTAAAAGGAAGGTATGTTATGGATCTCATCAAAACCCTCACCGAGCAGTACATGAAGAAGGAGCTGCCCGAGATGAACGTGGGCGACACCGTGCGTGTTACCCTGCGCGTCAAGGAAGGCACCCGCGAGCGCAACCAGGTGTTCGAAGGCACCATCATCGCCCGCAAGCACGGCGGCATCAACGAAAGCATCACCGTTCGCCGCATTTCCAACGGCGTCGGCTGCGAGAAGGTGTTCCCCGTCCACTCTCCCTCTATCGTCGGTGTGGAGACCATCCGTCACGGTAAGGTTCGCCGTGCCAAGCTGTACTACCTGCGCGGCCGCGTGGGCAAGAAGGCCAAGGTCAAGGAACTCATCAAGTAACGATCCTCTCACGAAAAAGCCCGACCGGGTCTCTCGGCCGGGCTTTTTCACGTTTCGGACACTTTGCTGATTTTATGCGAAAAAGTGTAAAAAAGCGAGCATGATTTGTCTGATTTGACGGTTGACTTTTTGCATTTAAAGCGCTATACTCACGGCGTACTAAGGAACAGCCCACAGAGGCGGAAAGGAGACCTGAAGAAATGAAGAAAGTGTTCAACAGTCTGTTCGGTCTTTTTATCGCCTATTCCCGCTATTATTATGCGGGCTATTTCTGCTGCAGCGGAATAGGGGCTTGAGGGGCCGTCTGGGGCCGCCGGATGTGAAATCAGCTCTGTTCCGCCGGGAACAGGGCTTTTTTGCTGCGTAATCATAAAAAAGTATAAACGAAAAGGAAGGAACAACCATGAACAAGAAGAAACTCGTATCTCTGCTTCTTGGCGCCGCAATGACTCTCTCTCTGACCGCCTGCGGCGGAACCAAGACCGAAGCCCCCGCGGGGGAGACCTTCAAGGTCGGCGTCTGCCAGCTGGTGCAGCATGAGGCGCTGGACGCCGCTACCCAGGGCTTTGTGGACGCTCTGAAGGAAGAGCTGGGCGACAAGGTCGTCATCGATGTGCAGAACGCCTCCGGGGAGCCCGCCAACTGCGGCACCATCGTCAACGGCTTTGTGTCCGACAAGGTCGATCTGATCATGGCCAACGCCACCCCCGCCCTGACCGCCGCTGCCTCCGCTACCGCCGAGATCCCCGTTCTGGGCACCTCCATCACCGCTTACGGCGTGGCTCTTGACATTGCCGACTTCAACGGCACCGTCGGCGGCAACGTTTCCGGCACCTCCGATCTGGCCGACCTGCAGGCGCAGGCAGCCATAATCCCGAGTGGTTCCCCGAGTGCACCAAGGTCGGCCTGCTCTTCTGCTCCGCTGAAGCCAACTCCCGCTACCAGGTGGACGAGGTCGCTGCCGCTCTGAAGGAGATGGGCATCGAGACCGAGGAATTCGCCTTCACCGACAGCAATGATGTTTCCTCCGTGACTCAGAAGGCCGCTGCTTCCTGCGATGTGGTCTACATTCCCACCGATAACACCGCTGCCTCCAACGCCGAGGCCATTGCCAACGTTCTGGTTCCCGCCAAGGTTCCCGCTATCTGCGGCGAGGCTGGCCTCTGCGCCGGCTGCGGCATTGCCACCCTGTCCATCAGCTACTACGATCTGGGCGTGACCACCGGCAAGATGGCCGCCAGGATCCTCCGGGGCGAAGCTGACATTTCCGCCATGCCCGTGGAGTACACCACTGCCACTCCCATGTTCAACGCTGCTCTCTGCACGGAGTACGGCATCACCCCCGTGGACGGCTACACCGCTCTGGACTGAGCACACCGGCACGTTTCCGGAACGCATCATAATTCTTCTCTGCATCGGCGGGGTGCTCTGCCCCGCCGATGCGGGCGCATTTTGCAGGAACAGGAGATGGGATCATCGTGAACTTTTTTTCTTCATTGCTGAATTCTTTGCCCGGCGCTGCGGCGCAGGGCTTTATATGGGGTCTGATGGCTGTCGGCGTTTTTCTGACCTTCCGGGTCCTTGAGGTCTCCGACCTGACCGTGGACGGCTCCATTGCTCTGGGCGGCGCTGTGGCAGTCATGCTCATCCGCGGCGGCGTGAATCCGTGGCTGGCCATGGTCGTTGCCTTTATCTCCGGTATGCTGGCCGGACTGGTCACGGGCCTGCTGCACACCCGCTGCGGCATCCCTGCCATTCTCTCCGGCATCCTCACGCAGCTTTCTCTCTATTCCATCAACCTGCGCGTTCTGGGCAACAAGGCCAATCAGGCCATCAGCGTGGACAAGTACCCTCTGCTGGTCTCCCAGCGCTATGTGCGTGAGCTGAGCCTGCGCAATCCGCTGCCTCTGCTGATCTTCCTCTGCGCGGCCGTCGTTATGATTCTCTACTGGTTCTTCGGCACGGAAAAGGGCTCCGGCATCCGCGCCACCGGTGCCAATGCTGCCATGGCCAGAGCGCAGGGCATCAACACCGACGCCAATATCGTGCTGGGTCTGATGATCTCCAACGGCCTTGTGGCCTTCTCCGGCGGTCTGCTGGCCCAGTTCCAGGGCGCTGCCGACGTGGGTATGGGCAAGGGCGCCATCGTCATCGGTCTGGCGGCCGTGATCATCGGTGAGGTGCTCTTCGGCAAGCACGTAATCAACTTCGCTCTCAAGCTCGGCTCGGTCATTCTCGGCGCAGTGGTCTATTACTTCGTCCTGCAGGTGGTGCTGCAGCTGGGTCTCAACACCAACGATCTCAAGCTCGTGTCGGCCTGCATTGTGGCGGTGTTCCTGGCGGTGCCTTACTGGAAGTCCAATGCCCGCAGAAAGGAGAAGAGCAATGCTTGAACTGAAGAATATCTCCAAGACCTTTTATCCCGGCACGGTCAATGCCAAGACGGCTCTGAACTCCCTGTCCCTGAAGCTGGAGCCCGGTGATTTTGTCACGGTCATCGGCGGCAACGGCGCGGGTAAGTCTACCATGCTCGGCGCTATCGCCGGCAATGTGCAGATCGACAGCGGCAGTATCCTCATCGACGGACAGGACGTGACCCGTCTGCCCGAATACAAACGTGCCGCCTTCCTCGGCCGGGTGTTTCAGGATCCCATGATGGGCACGGCGCCCACCATGCAGATCGATGAGAATCTTGCACTGGCAGCCCGCCGCGGTCAGAAGCGCGGACTCAAATGGGGCATCACGAAAACCGAGCGCGCCGACTACCGTGAACTGCTCAAAACGCTGGATCTGGGACTGGAGGATCGCCTGACCGCCAAGGTCGGCCTGCTCTCCGGCGGACAGCGTCAGGCACTGACGCTGCTGATGGCGGCGCTCAAGCAGCCCAAGCTCCTTCTGCTCGACGAGCACACCGCGGCGCTGGACCCCAAGACTGCCGCCAAGGTGCTGGAGCTCTCCGACCGCATCGTGGAGGAGAACGGCCTCACTACCCTGATGATCACCCACAATATGAAGGACGCCATTGCCCACGGCAACCGCCTGATCATGATGGATGCCGGCCGTGTGGTGCTGGACATTGCGGGGGAGAACAAGAAGAAGCTCACCGTGGCCGATCTGCTTGCCCTCTTCTCCGAGGCCAGCGGCCGGGAGGAAGCGGACGATAAGCTCCTGCTGAGTTAACGGTGCAAAACAGAAATCATATGGAAGGTCTGCCTCTCGGACAGACCTTCCATTTTTTAGTCTTGCGAAGCGGGGGAGAAGGGTGTATAATCATATGTTGAATCAATCCCTCTTGCGCCCGACGGGCTGAAAGGAGAAGCATGAGACCTGAATATGTGGAGATGCGCAGACAGAAAATGATCGCGCGGCGGCGGGATGTCTATGACTGGGTGGATGCTCTGGTGTCCGCTCTGCTGGTGCTGGTGCTGCTGTTCGTGTTCATCGCCCGGGTGGTGGGCGTGGACGGAACGTCCATGATCAATACGCTGGAGCAGGGAGACCGCCTGCTGATCTCTGACCTTTCCTACACGCCCAAACAGGGCGTCATCGTGGTTTTCCGGAAGCAGTCCTTCAGCGAGGAGAATCTGGTGAAGCGCGTGATTGCCACCGAGGGTCAGACGGTCAAGATCGATTTTGACCGGGGCGAGGTTTTTGTGGACGATGTGAAGCTGGAGGAGCCCTATGTGCATCTGGAGCTGCTGCCCATGCGTGCTCTGGACTTCAACAGCATGATCGATCGGGAGAGCGGCGGACTGCTGGTACCGGAGGGCTGCATCTTCGTTATGGGCGATAACCGCAACGGCTCTCAGGACAGCCGTGACGAGAGCATCGGCTGCGTGGATACCCGCTGCATCATGGGGCGTGTGCTCTGTCTGGTGTTCCCCGGCAGGGACATTGACAGTGCCCGCAGAGACTTTTCCAGAATAGGCAGGATCAGATGAGTACGAACGAACCGAAGATCAACTGGTATCCCGGACATATGAAGAAGGCTGTCCGTATGATGGAGGACAGCCTGAAGCTGGTGGATGCGGTGGTGGAGGTGCGGGATGCCCGCATCCCCGAATCCAGCCGCAACCCCGATATAGACCGACTTGCCGAGGGCAAGCCCCGCATGGTCGTCCTCAACCGAGTGGATCAGGCTGACCCCAATGTGACGGCCATGTGGCGCCGCGCACTGGAGCAGCAGGGACTCGCTGTGCTGGAGACCGACTGCAAGAGCGGAAAGGGCGTGAACGGCTTTGCCGCCGCGGCCCGAAAGCTCCTGGCCGACCGCATCGAGAGCTGGGAGGCCAAGGGACAGGTGGGCCGTCAGCTGCGCTTTATGGTGCTTGGCATTCCCAACGTGGGAAAATCCAGCTTTATCAACCGCATTGCCGGACGAAAGGTGGCCGAGGCGGGAGACCGTCCGGGTGTGACCCGCGGCAAGCAGTGGATCTCTCTCAACGGCGGCATCCAGCTGCTGGACACGCCGGGCATCCTCTGGCCCAAGCTGGATACGCCTCAGACGGGTCTTGCTCTGAGCTGGACCGGGGCGATCAATGATGAGATCCTTGACCGGGAGCTGGTGGCCTGCCGACTGCTGGAGCAGCTGGCGAGGGACTATCCCACTGCCGTGGAGGAGCGCTACAGGGTAGCGCCCGAGGAGAACGAGGAGGGCTATGAGCTGCTGCAGCGGCTGGGCCGCAAGCGCGGCTTCCTGATCTCCGGCGGCGAGGTAGATACCGAGCGTATGTCCCGGATCCTGCTGGATGAATACCGGGGCGGCAAGCTGGGCCGCATCAGTCTGGAGCGTCCCTGATATGGATGAGCTGTATGTTTTTGAGCGGGAGCTGGCCGGAGAGCTCCGCCCCTTCTGCGGGGTGGACGAGGCCGGCCGGGGGCCGCTGGCCGGGCCGGTATGCGCTGCGGCGGTGATCCTGCCGGAGGGACTTGTGCTGCCCGGTCTGAACGACTCGAAGAAGCTCACGGAAAAGAAACGGGAGACCCTCTTTGATCTGATCTGTGAAAAGGCGGTGGCCTGCGGCATCGCCTATGCCTCTGTGGAGGAAATCGAGGAGATCAATATCAAAAATGCCGCCTATCTGGCCATGGATCGGGCCATCGCGCAGCTTTCCGTAAAGCCTGCGCTGGCACTGGTGGACGGCAATGACAAAAATACCCTGTCCGTTCCGTCTGTCAAGGTCGTCAAGGGCGATGGGCGCTGCGCCTCCATTGCGGCGGCCTCCGTTCTGGCCAAGGTCAGCCGGGACAGGCTCATGCAGGAGCTGGCACGGCAATACCCGGGCTACGGCTTTGAAAAGCACAAGGGCTACGGCACTGCCGCCCATTACGCCGCACTCCGGGCACTGGGCCCCTGCGAGATCCACCGTCCCACATTTCTGAGGAAAATGCACGGATGAGCGGGCTGACGGGGAGCTTCGGTGAGGCCGCCGCCGCGGAGTACCTGCGGAAAAAGGGCTATGAGATCGTGGGCATGAATTACCGCACCCGCATGGGGGAGCTGGACGTCATTGCCCGCAACAGAAAATACCTCTGCTTTGTGGAGGTCAAGCTGCGGAAGAATGACAGCTTCGGCGCTGCTGCGGAATATGTAACCAAAAGCAAGCAGCGAAAGCTCATTCTGGCGGCGGAGAGCTACCTGCTCCAACATCCGGAGCACCGGCAGCCCCGCTTTGACGTGGTGGAGATCTATGCGCCCGATGGGATACGGGGTGAGCTGAGCATCCGTCACATTGAGGACGCCTTCCGCCCGGAATGAGCGCCCACTGGGAGCGGATGCAGACGGAGAAGCCGCCTGCACCCGCCGGGGACTTCTCAGCAGCGGTTTTCGAAGGTGGCGCAGAAGGTGTCGCCCTTGCGGGAGGCATTCTCATTGGCCACGGAAATGTGGGCGGCGATGCAGCGGTCTGCAGCGTTGTGGTAGCGGCACTCCTTCACGCAGCAGCCCACGTTCTGCACGCACTCGCAATTCTTCTTTTCACTCATTTTTCCGTCCTCCTTTTTTATCTGCCGCCTTCGGCGGCTTTGAGCAGTATGCGCGGACGGACTCGTATTATTCGGAAAGCTGGAATGCTTTCGGGGAGATCTGCATTTGAAATTCTTGCGTTCTATTCTCCATTCACCCCGCACGCTCCACCGCATGGGCGTAATGCTTTTGTGGAACTGCGCAGTCTACTACGGCGGACGGCTTCTGAGCGGCGGGACTTTTCACCGGGACTTTACCACGGAACTGGACGGGCGGATCCCGTTTCTGCCCTGGACGGTTTCCGTGTACTTTCTTGCCTTCCTGTTCTGGTCTGCGAACTATGTGCTGTCCCTGACCCGTGAGGACAGGGCAGCCGAACATTTTTTCCGGGCGGATGTGCTCTCCCGCACGGTCGCTCTGTCGGTGTTCCTGCTCTGCCCTACCACTATGACCCGCCCCGAGCTGAGCGGTTCGGGGTTCTGGGACGGCCTGATGCGCCTGCTCTATGCTGTGGATGAGCCCAATGTGCTCTTTCCCCCCTTCCACTGTCTCAACAGCGCCCTCTCCTGCTTCGGAATATGGCGGGATGAGCGCGTATCCGCCGGATATAAGGTGTTTTCGGTTTTTGCGGCGCTGGCTATCTGCCTCTCCACCCTGACCACCCGGCAGCACGTGCTGTGGGATGTGTTCGCCGGGGTGGGACTGGGGGCAGTCTGTTATGCGCTCTCTTCCGTCGGTCTTGACCGTCATTCCCTCATCCGCTCCGGGAGGTGAGCTATGTCAATCTATGCTATCGGCGATCTCCATCTGGCTCTGGGCTGCCCGGAAAAGGACATGGGCCTTTTCGGCGGCCGCTGGGAGGGCTACACGGAGAAGATCCGCGCTTCCTTTTCACAGCTTCACGAGGAGGACAGCATTGTGCTCTGCGGCGATACCTCCTGGGGCATGAGTCTGGAGGCGGCGCTGCCGGACTTTCAGTTTCTGGAGGCTCTGCCCGGCCGGAAGTATCTGGTCAAGGGCAACCACGATTACTGGTGGGAGACTGCCTCCAAAATGAATGCTTTCTTTGAAAAACACGGTCTGAAGAAGCTCTCCGTCCTCCACAATAACAGTGCGGTCTGCGAGGGTGTGTCCCTCTGCGGCACCCGGGGCTGGTTTTATGAGGAGGAGCGCCACGGCGAGCATGACGCCAAGGTCATGAAGCGGGAGATCGGACGGCTGGAGCTGTCTCTGCAGCAGGCCTCCGAGGAAACGAAGCTGGTCTTTCTCCACTATCCGCCCCTTTTTCAGTCCTACCGCTGCGAGGGGATACTGGAGCTGCTGGAGAAGTACCGCGTGCCCGAATGTCTCTACGGCCACATCCACGGCAAGGGCGGCTATGCGGCCTTCCGGGGCGTGGAGGGCTGCACCCACCTGACGCTGGTGGCAGGGGACTATCTGAACTTTACGCCCCGCCGGGTATGGCCCCGCAGCGTGGGCGCGAACGAAACGGAGGGAGAAGCATGACGCCGCTGGATCTGCAGTTTCTGGAAGCCTATAAGCAGCTTGACCGCTTCTGCACAGACGCCTTTTCCCCCGAGGCGGGACAGAGCGGTGTAAGAGCCTGCGAGGAGCGGCTGCGCAGGCAGCTTCCTTCCTCTTCTCACAGAGCGGAGGCAGAAGCCTTTGCCGACCGTCTGGATGAGCTGCGCCGCCTGCGCAACTCGCTGGTGCATGATCCGAACCCGCCCTTCTGCCGCGAACAGGATCTGCGGGATGTGCAGGCATACTACGAACGCTTCCTTGAACGGACGGATCCCCTCTCCGAGCTGGAGCGGGAGCGCCGGGAGCGCCTTGCTGCCGCGGCCGCCCGGCGGGAGCAGCAGAAGAGGGAAGCGTCCCGGACTGCGGGAGCGAAGCCTGTCCCCGGCGCGGGGAAGGGGATCGGGAAGCCCGCGAAGAAGGATCGGAGCATTCCTCTTCTTACCGGGCTCTTCTTTCTCATGGTGACCGCCTTTCTGGTGCTTTTCTGCGTATATCTCCGCGGAGGCGGCCTGTGAGCGGGCAAATATCCCAAAAATCCCCCTGAAAAACTGCAAAAACAGTGATTGCAATTTGCATAACCATCTGCTATAATAATACGGCTAATTTCCTGCGTTGATCCGGTCTTTAAATTTTTTCGGAAATATAGAGAGGAGTTTACCCCTATGATCGTCAACAACACCAATCGTGAGAAGAACGTCGTCACCTTCGATGTGACTCTCGATGCCGCCGAGTTTGAGAAGTACGTGGCTGAGGCCTACAAGAAGGTCAAGAAGAACATCACCGTCCCCGGCTTCCGCAAGGGCAAGGCCCCCCGCGCCGTGGTGGAGGGTATGTACGGCAAGGACGTTTTCTACGATGATGCCATGAGCGAGGCCGCCCCCGAGGCGTTCACCTTTGCCGCTGCCGAGGCTCAGCTCCGCACCGTGGGTCAGCCCACCGTGACCAAGTATGAGTTCAACGATGAGAAGGCTCTGGTTCTCTACTTCTCCACCGACGTGTGGCCTGAGGTCGAGCTGGGTCAGTACAAGGGCGTGGAGTGCCCCAAGAGCAAGGTCGAGGTTCTCGATGAGGACATTCAGGGCGAGCTGGAGTCCATGCAGAAGGAGAACGGCCGCATTCAGACCGTCGAGCGCGCCGCTGCTGAGGGCGACACCGTTGTCATCGACTTCGTCGGCACCGTGGACGGCGAGGAGTTCAAGGGCGGCAAGGCTGAGGATTACAGCCTCACGCTGGGCTCCGGCAGCTTCGTTCCCGGTTTCGAGGAGCAGCTGGTAGGCATCTCCGCCGGCGAGGAGAAGGACGTCAACGTCCACTTCCCCGAGAAGTACACCGCTGAGCTGGCCGACAAGGACGCCGTCTTCCACGTGGTCTGCCACGAGGTCAAGGAGACCATCCTGCCCGCTCTGGACGATGAGTTCGCCAAGGATAACGACTTCGACACCCTCGAGGAGCTGAAGAAGAGCATCTACGACCGTCTCTACAACTCCCGCAAGTCCGTTTCCGACTCCGCCTTTGAGGAGCTGATCGTGGACAAGGCCGCCGAGCAGATGCAGTGCGACATTCCCCAGTCCATGATCGAGGAGCAGCTGGACTATCTGGTGAACCGCTATGCCTCCTACATGGCCGCTCAGGGCCTGAAGCTGGAGGATTATCTGGAGATGATCAACTCCGATATGGCCACCTTCCGCGAGAACTACCGTGAGCAGGCTGTTAAGGACGTCCGCAACGAGGTGTTCCTGCAGGCTGTTGCCCAGGCTGAGGGCATCGAGTGCACCGAGGAGGACATGGAAGAGGATTACGCCACCCTGGCCAAGCAGTACGGCATGACCGTGGAGAAGGTCAAGGCCGCCATCAGCGCCGCGGAAATGAAGGAAGAGATCCTCCACAAGAAGGCCGCCAAGTTCGTGGCCGACAACGGCGTAGCCGTTGACGAGGTGGAGGAGCCCGAGGAAGCCCCCGCTGAGGAATAATTTTCCTCCTGTGCGGTTATGCTTCCTGGGATAACGCCGTAACGGGAGCGGGGAGAGCCTTTTCTCCCCGCACCCCGGAGTATATCCATATGCTTAAAGGAGGCATTTATTATGAGT
>JAGHSH010000214.1 GCA_018065965.1 Candidatus Apopatocola equi | reverse complement strand
CATTATCCACGGCAAGGGTACCGGTGCCCTCCGCGCCGCCGTGCAGCAGTGCCTGAAAAAAATGAAGCAGGTGAAAAGCTACCGCCTGGGCCGTTACGGCGAGGGGGAAACCGGCGTGACTGTGGTGGAATTGAAGTAAGTCCCTCCCGAGAGGCTTATGCATGCTGTGCATTATTCCGAAAAGAGGAAAAGCGGTTGACGGTATCGGTAAAATATGCTATCCTGTAGTCAGTAAAGCGTTATGGATCAGTATATCCTGTAAATTATTTTTAACAGAATGGAGTGGCGAGTATGGTCAGCAAAGAAGTTGTTATCAACAATCAGGTTGGACTGCACGCCCGGCCGGCAACCTTCTTTATTCAGAAGGCCAACGAATTCAAGTGCAGCATTTGGGTCGAGAAGGAAGAGCGCCGCGTTAACGCCAAGTCCCTGCTGGGTGTCCTTTCTCTGGGCATCGTCAAGGGCACTGCTGTGAACATCATTGCCGACGGCAGCGATGAGGAGGAGGCCATCTCCACGCTCGCCGCTCTGGTCGACTCTGACTTTTCCGAGTAATCGATTCTTCATCAGAATAAAGCAAGCGCGTGTTTCTCCTCAGAGGAGCACGCGCTTCTTTAGCATATGACCCTCCGCTGCAAAGGCGGAGCGGCCGGGGAGATACCGAAAATGAATCAATACCTGCCCGAGCTGCGGGAAAAGGCAAATCGGCTGCCCCTGCTGCCGGGCGTCTATATCATGCTGGATGAGAGCCGAGAGGTCATCTATGTCGGCAAGGCCAAAAAGCTCAAAAACCGGGTGAGCAGCTATTTCCACGGGGAGCACCTGCCCAAGGTGGCCGCCATGGTCTCCCATGTGGTGGATTTCAATGTCATCATCGCCGAGTCCGAATTTGAGGCGCTGGTGCTGGAAAACTCTCTCATCAAGCTCCACAAGCCGCACTACAATATCCTCCTGAAGGATGACAAGGGCTATCCCTTCATCCGCCTGGATCATAAAAGCCTTTATCCCCGCATGAGCCTTGTGAATCGCGCTGCCGAGGACGGAGCCCGCTATTTCGGCCCCTTCGGCTCCCGCGGTCAGAGCAATGCCATCATCGACGCCGTCAGCAAGGCGCTGGGTCTGCCGGACTGCTCCCGCCAGTTCCCCCGGGATCTGGGCAAGGGAAGACCCTGTCTCCAGTATCAGATGGGAGCCTGCCGGGGCTGGTGCCGGGGCGAGCCGTCCCAGCTGGAGTATTCTCTGGCCATTGCCCAGCTGACCCTTATTCTGGAGGGGCGCAGCAGCGAGGTGGGGGAGAGCATCCGCGAGGAGATGGAGCGCGCCGCCGAGGAGCTCCGCTTCGAGGACGCCGCCCGGCTCCGGGACCGCTACCGGGCTGTCTCCACTCTGGAGCACCGCCAGCGGGTCATCGCCGCCGCCCGCAGCGATACCGACGCCATTGCGCTGGAACGGGGCGCGAAGGCCTGCTTTGCCGTCCTCCACTATACGGAGGGCGATCTGACCGGCAAGGACTATTCCCTCTTCTCCGATCCCATGGAGGACAACGACGAGGCACTCTCGGAATTGCTTCGCCAATATTATGTAAACCGAAATCCCATGCCCTATGTGATCCTTCTGCCCTTTGAGCTGGAGGATCGGGAGGACATTGCCCGCTTCCTCACCGAAACGGCGGGACACAGGGTCAGCGTGGAGGTGCCCCAGCGGGGGGACAAGGCCGCCTTTGTGGAC
>JAGHSH010000277.1 GCA_018065965.1 Candidatus Apopatocola equi | reverse complement strand
CGCGGGTCTCGCCGTAGCCCACCATCACGGAGGCGTTGCAGAGCTCTGCCAGCTTGCCGACCTCCATGAAGAAGGGACGGCCGCAGAAATCCATCTCGTAACGCTTGTAGTCAGGGAACTCTTTGTGGGTGATAATCATTCTTTTTTACTCCTTTACAAACTCACTATACACAACAGCAGACGCTATGGAAACACTAAAAAACAGGGGAACAATATTCAATTGTTCCTCACCCCGTCAAAAAACGCTGTTTTTTGACGGGAAGGAAAACTCGCACTTGATCGCGGCGGCTCTGCCGCCTTGGTCGGTGCGAGGGCGCGCTGAAAGCGCGCCTCAGGGTATTTTTATACGGGCAAAGCTCGCATAAAAATGACTGTAATTCATTCGCACCTGCGGGTGCGAACTCTGCGAGGCTGAAGGGTATCCTATATTTTTTCGCCCGCCTGCTTATTAACAGGCCGCAAAAAAACAGGGGAACAATATTCAATTGTTCCCCTGCAAAAACCTTCATAAACCTCGGCAGAAAGCGGGCAATTACTTGCGGATGCCCAGCTTGGCGATAATGGCGCGGTAACGCTCGATGTCCTTCTTCATCAGGTACTCCAGCAGACGGCGGCGCTTACCGACCATCTTGTACATACCCAGACGGGAGTGCTTGTCGTTGGGGTTGACCTTCAGGTGCTCGGTGAGCTGACGGATGCGCTCGGAGAGGATGGCGATCTGAACCTCGGGGGAACCGGTATCGTTCTCGTGGGTCTTGTTGGCTTCGATGACGACGCTCTTCTGGTCTTTGGTGATCATGGTGATAATTCCTTTCGGTAAAGTATTGTCCTGTGGCGCAGAGAGAGGAGGAAAGGTACTCCGCGACCCGCGCACACGGATACTCGGATTATAGCAGAACATTTTTCTCTTGTAAAGCTCTTTTTGCATCTTTTTTGCCGGGAATCAAGGATTGACAAGCGGTTTTTTCTGTGCGACAATAGCCAAAAACGGGGAGAGTGCCTATGAACGCCTACGATTTTGACGGAACCGTATACGCCGGTGATTCCAGCGCGGACTTTTACCGCTGGTGTCTGCGCCGGTATCCCGCCCTGGTGCGCTATGCTCCCCGGCAGGCGCTGGCCGCCCTTCGCTATTATGCGGCGAAAAAGGGCAGCAAAACCGAGATGAAGCAGGTTTTTTTCTCTTTTCTGCGCTCCGTGCCCGTTACGGACTATCTGCTGAAGGAATTCTGGGACGAGCATGAAAAAAAGCTCTGCGCTTGGTATCTCCGCGCAAAGCGGGAGGACGATGTGATCATCTCCGCCTCCCCGGAATTTCTGCTGCGTCCCTTGATGCGTCGGCTGGGTCTGCAGCAGCTGCTGGCCTCCCGGGTGGAACCGGATAGCGGACGCTTTGAGGGGCTCAACTGCCACGGAGTGGAAAAGGTGCTTCGCTTCCGTGCCCGCTTCCCCGAGGCAAAGATCGAATGCTTCTATTCCGACCGGCTCTCCGACACCCCTATGGCGCGGCAGGCAGACTCCGCCGTGCTGGTGAAAAACCGGGATGCGCAGCATGCTGATTTTACGCTCTGGCCCAAGGGCTGAGCTTCACTGATGAAAGAAGGAGTTTTTCCATGAATATGAATCTTCCCAACCGGCTGACGCTGCTGCGGCTGGTACTCTCCCCCCTCTGTGCCGCCGCCATCGTCTTCCCCATCGGGCAGGGCGATGTGCTCTGGCGCATCGTGGCCGCTCTGCTTTTTGCCGCTGCCTCCGCAACGGATTTTCTGGACGGACACATAGCCCGCCGGGATAAGATCGTCACCGACTTCGGCAAGTTCATGGATCCCGTGGCGGACAAGATCCTTGTGCTGGGCTCCATGCTGGCGCTGCTGGCCCGCTACGGCGAAAACACGCTCTTTGCCCGGATCTTCGTCTGGGCCGTGTTCACCGTGCTGCTGCGGGAGCTGGTGGTTACCTCCCTGCGCATGGTGGCGGCGCAGAAGAGCGGCGTGGTCATCGCTGCGGCATGGGTCGGAAAGGTCAAGACCGTGAGCCAGATCGTGTGCATTCTGGTGCTGATCCTCATCGGCCCCGGCATCCTCGCCTATCTGAGCGCAGGCTTTATGACCGCCATGACTCTCTACTCCGGCGCTGCCTATCTCATCGGCTACTGGCCGGTGCTGAAGGAGTAAAGCTGAAAGACCGCTCCCCTCGAATGAGGCGGAGCGGTGGTTTTTATTGTCCCAGCTCGCCCCAATTGAGCTTTTACAGCAGAGAAATGAGCAGTTCCTTTTGCTCCCGGTTCCAAAAGGCAAAAAGCCCTCTCCCCGCCCCGCTCTGCCGCTCGGCCGTCCGCGT
>JAGHSH010000190.1 GCA_018065965.1 Candidatus Apopatocola equi | reverse complement strand
GTAGAGGATCATTGCGTTGTAGCTCTCCTCGTCGGCCATGATCTCGCGGATGGCCTCGTTGGCGGCGTCCAGCAGGGCGGTGTTATTCAGATTGGTGATGCCCTTGATCTCCTCAAGAGTCAGATCGTCACGGATCATGAAGTAGGCGTCGGGATCGGACTTGATGTAGGAATCGGCAACGCACTTCTCGGTGATGATGGCCTGCATGGCGCCGGCCTTCACAGCCTCGGTCATGACGGCGATCTCGCCGGCCTGGGTGTTGTAGCCGTACTGCTCGCTGAGCTCCACGGCCACGTCCATGCCGGTGGTGCCGTTGCCGGCGCCCACAAGACCGTCCTTGAGGTCTTCCATGGTCTTGATGCCGTACTTGGAGGAGCTGAAGCAGGCCTGGGCGGAGGTCATGTAGGTGTCGGTGAAGAGGACGGACTTGGCACGCTCCTCATTGTAGGAGAAGCAGGAGATGCCCATGTCCAGCGTACCGGCGGCCACAGCGGTGATGATGGTGTCGAAGTCCATGGGGACCAGCTCGAGCTCCACGCCCAGCTTGTTGGCGATCATCTGCGCCATGTCGGCGTCAAAGCCGGCGGGCTTGCCATCCGCATCATAGGTGTCATAGGGGGGATAGTCGGTGGCCATGCCGACGCGCAGCTTGCCGGGGGTGCCGAGCTCATCGGCCCAGGTGTGCTCTTTGGCGGTTTCGGTCTTGCCGCAGGCGACCAGGCTAAACACCATGATCAGTGCAAGAACCAGTGCAAGGGTTTTCTTCATTGGTAGTTTCCTCTTTCTCTAAAGTATATTGGCACGCCGACCGAATCGGCGGGTCATACAAAATAAGCCTTGCGAGGTTGGGAAATCCGGATATAATAGGATCAGAAACGATAAAGGAGACTGCTATGGCCAGGCTGACACGTTTTTCCGAGCTGCCCCTTCTCCCGATAGAAGATCCATGGTTTCGCTGCTACCGCGCAGCGGAGGGCGTCACGGCAATTTTTGAACCCTTCCATTTTCAGGAAGTGATCAGTTATCTGATCGAGGGCAGCGAGCGCTGTCTTCTTCTGGACTCCGGCATGGGTATCGGCGACATGAAGCATCTTGTCGGACAGCTGACCGACAAGGAAGTGATCCTCTGTAATTCGCACAGTCATTTCGATCACACGGGCGGAAACTGGCAGTTTGGGGAGGCTCGGCTGCTGGATGTACCCGAATGCAGGGCGCTGCTGGAAGCAGGCTACTCTCTGCCGGAGGAGGACGAGAACCGGAGTGAGGAGGCTCTCCGCTTCACCGGAGAGCGTTGGTTTGATCTGAAGAGCTGGTCTGTCCGTCCCTGCCGCGTGATCCCGATCCATGAGGGAGATCTCTTCGACCTGGGAGACAGGACGCTGCGGGTGATCGCAACGCCCGGTCACGCGCAGGACGCCATCATGCTCGCAGATGATACACGCAGGCAGCTCTTCACCGGTGACACGGTCTACCCTGCCCCGCTGTATGCGCAGCTCGAGGGCTCACGGCCCGAGGTCTATGCCGCTACCGTGTCCGGCCTTGCGGAAAAATACAGGGAATATACCCTGTTCTGCTCACACAATGACCCGATTTGGGAGGGAGCGGCGCTCTGCGAGATCTCCGAGGCCTTTTCCCGTATCCTCTCCGGCCGTGAGACCGGCAGCTACGAGGGGAGTCATACCGTTTACCGCTTTGACGGTTTCTCCGTCATTCTCTGAAAACGGAGCGGTTGGAATACACATACTTGTAACGGTCGCTGCGGATGAACTGGCGGTTTACGTATAGGATGCTGTCATTGGAGGCGTAGATCTTCTGGTAGACCGAGAGCAGCGGAGTTCCGTGTCTGCACTCCAGCTGCTGCGCCGTTCTGTCATCGGCGGGAGTGATGTCTATGAGATCTTCCACACCTGCGTTTACAAAATCGGTTTCCCGGCGAATCAGCTCCAGCAGCGAGGCATCCTCCAGCTTCGCCGAGGCGATGTACGGGTGCTGCTCCGCCGCAAGATAATCCACCTCATAGATACAGGCCACGTTTCCCGCCAGACGCAGACGGTGAAGCTCAAACACCGGTGCGTCGGCAGCAAGTCCCAGATCTGCGCCAAGGGCTTCCCCGGCAGGATGCAGCTCCCGGTGCAGGAGCTTGGTATGCGGTTCCACGCCTCTTAGGCGGCAGGACGCGGCAAAGCTGCCGCCGGCGTTAGGGCTTTCAACAAAAACCCGGGTCGCAACATAAGTGCCCAGTCCCTGCTGCCGCTTCACAAGCCCCTCCCGGATCAGAAGCTCGATCGCTTTGCGTACCGTCACGCGGCTGACTCCGTAGCACTCGCCGAGCTCCGCCTCCGCAGGAATTTTCTGACCTGCCGTGTATTTTCCGGACGTGATCTGACTGCGCAGAGAATCCGCCATCTGTCGATAGAGCGGGATCCCGGAATCGGGATGACAAATCATTTCAGTGTTCATATAATACATCATAATACATCTTATCATCAGATGTCAAGTCAACATACAAAAATTGTAAATATTCTGTCGCTGCCGCAAGACGTCAAAAGCCCTGTGATCTGAACGATCACAGGGCTTTCTCTCTTTGTCCTCCCGCCTTGGGAGAACATTTTTTCACACCGAGCGGGTCATGAAGCCGTTGAGCACCTGCTCCGTCAGGAACATGGCGCCCCGGATGCCGAGGGTGCATTTCTCCGTTACATCCACATAGCCCATGGTGGGATTGGCGATCTCGATGCCGCAGAACTCACGCTTCTTCAGCATCAGCTCGCCGATAATGTTGGCGTCGGCAAAGACCTCCTCCGCCTTCGTTTCCGCGATGTCTCCGGTATCCCGGATCATGCCCATATAGTCCGTCAGGAAGTCGGAGAGCGCCGTTTCCTCCGAGGGCAGAGAGCGCACGGCGAAAAGGGTGCCGTTGGGACGGCCGGATATATTATAAACGCCGTTGATCTTATACCAGCAGAGAGCGCGGGCCTTCTCCAGCTCCGGGAGCACCGGCGCTGCATCCGTACCGAGAATGGCGCAGAGCTCCCGCAGGAGCTTCTCCGCAGCGTCGAAGCCGATGGGCGGCGCGGCGCAGATATAGGCCGGCATGCCCAGCTCGGCGTGCAGCCACGCAGCGGACTGCCGCCCCAGCTCGGGATAGAGCACCAGATTCAAATCTGCCTCGGGAATGCGGCGCAGCTCCTCCAGGGAGCAGCCTGCGCAGAGCACGCAGCCCACCTCGATGCCGCAGCGCTCCAGCAGCCGGACGATCTCGTTCCGGTTGCCCTCGGCATACTTCTGCCAGACGGAGAGGCCCACGATGTTCACCACGGGACGGTCGTGCTTCCTCCCGCTCCGGCTCGCGCCCCAGAGCTTCGGCCCGGCCTGCTTCAGCAGCGCAAGGATGGCCTCATCCGTCCCCTCCCAGAAGGAGGTGGAGAAGCCGGGGCTTTCGATCACGGCGGTGGGCGTGGCCGGGAATATCTCGCTGCAGAGCTCCCGGGGATCGTCCCCGATCAGGGAGGCACCCGGCGCGTTCACCACGGAAACGAAATCGCAGCCGATGTGGGCGCGGATATACAGGAGTGCCTCCCGTACCTTGTCGGCGGTACCGTATACATAGTCATGAGAATCCAGATAGGTGCAGGGTACCCGGGACTGACGGAAAAACCAGTCGTTCAGGTAATTCTCGCTGACCTCTCTGGGCTTCTCCCCCTCCGTAACAGGCAGCTGCAGAGCCGGACGGGGCAGCAGGAACTGAGAGGTGGTGCTGTGATAGAATTTGCAGCCCATGGGGCCGTTCAGCAGCGTCAGGGAGTTGCGGATGCCCTCCAGAGCAAAGACCGCCCCGGTGATGCCGTCAGGCGAAATACTTTTCAAAGAGCTGTTTGTCATTCTCCCATGCCCCCTTTCTGTTGGTGTCCATCAGCCGGATCCAGCGATCCATCAGGTGTACGGCGGAGAGCGCTCCCAGATCCGGGATCATGGGCAGGGTGTCGCAGAGCACCCCGTCCTCCTGCCGGGAGGCATAGGCCGAGAGAAAAATATCCGGCTTGTAGCGATGCACGGCCTCCGTGCTGACGGTCACGTCATAGGTCTCCTGAATCATGGGGTATTTCTCCGGGTGGGCGGTGACGATCAGCGGTCTGTGGAAATAATTGACCACGCCCACAAAGGGAAGTTCCATGCCCGCGTCCGTAACGGCGGAGAGCAGCCAGTCGATGTTGCTGTTGATGGTGGAGAAAATCATTTTCTTCCCCTTCAGCCGGCGGCTCACGCGCGAAATCTCCTCCTCATAGGCAGAGCGCTCCCGCTCGATCACCGCCTCTGCCTCCGTCTCTCTTCCGTAGAACGCACCCAGCGTCCGGAGCCACTCGGCGGTGGCCTCAAAGCCCACAGGCAGGGGCTTATCCAGAAATGCAAAGCCGTATTCCCCCACAAGGAAGTCCCGGAGGGAACGGGCGTCCGCCGTATCGGAGCAGAGAATATTCAGCGGTGCCGCGGCAAGCTGACGCAGCTCCGCCGTGGTGGCGCCGCCCAGGAAGCGGCAGTTCACGGCTATGCCCATCTCGTTCAGCAGCCGTTCGATCACGCGGAAATTGCTCTCCCCGTTGGCGGCAATGGCAGTCTCGCCGATGAGATTCACGCTGCAGGGGCGCTTGGGGGCGTTCACGTCCATGATGCGGCGCACCAGCGTTTCCAGCGCCATGGAGATCCCCTCGGTATAATCCCCGGACATATCGCCGTCGGCAGCCAGGGCGATCACGGGGATATCCGGCTCGGAGAGCTTCTCCACCGCTTTCAGATCGTCCCCGATGATACCGCTGACGCAGGTGCTGATGACAATGACCGCCCCCGGCTTTTTCGCCAGTGCCTCCTTCACGGCGGCGTTCAGCAGCTCCATGCCGCCGAACACAGCCTCCGCATGGCCTATGTCCGTGCTGACGAAGTTGGGCGAGAGGGCAGAGGGCAGCAGCACACCCCGGTTGAAGAGATTTTTTCTGCCGGGAGAGCTGATGGTCTGCAGGGTATAGAACGCACAGGCTTTGGGCCCGTGGGCGATCACGATCGCGTCCGTCAGCCGCACCGCCGCCTGCGCCGCGCCGTTAAAGGCGCAGCCGTAAAGAGGCGGACGGCGAAGGGCAGCGGTCTCTGCCCCGGCGGAGGGAACCGGCGTCGGCGCAGGAGCCGCCTCCGTGGCCGGGGCAGTCTCAGGCTCCTCCCGGAGGAGCTTCCGACCCAGCACGGCGGCTTCCAGCTCCTCATCGCTCAGAGGTGCAGCCGCATACAGCTCAGGCCCTCGGCGGATCAGCTCTGAGAGCGTGCGGAAAACGTTCTTCTCCCGCTCCGCCCCCTCCAGCTCCATGAGCGTGATGTTTTGCTCCTCCGCCCGGGCAAAGGCCTCGCTGCGGGGCACCTTGACCAGCACGGGCAGACCCACTGCCTCGGCAAAGCGCCGCACGCGGCCGTCCTCGTCCTCCAGACGGCGTTCATTATAGATGATGCCCGCCACGCGGCGGTAGGTATCTCCGTCAAAATTGCGGATACCCCGCAGAATGTTGTTGGCGGCGTAGAGCGCCATATACTCTCCGCTGGTCACAAGGAACACCGCATCGGCATATTCCCGCCGCACCGGCACCGCGAAGCCGCCGCAGACCACGTCCCCCAGCACATCATAAATGACGCGGCTGTAGCGGTCCCGCAGGTGATGTCTGTCCAGAAACTCAAAGGCGGATGTGATGCCCCGCCCCGCGCAGCCCACGCCCGGCCGCGGGCCGCCGGCCTCGCTGCAGCCGATGCCCCGGCAGCCGATGCGGAGGATGTCCGCCAGCTACGCGCTCTCCTTGCCCTTGTCCCGCAGCACCTCCAGCACCGTGGGGATCACGCTGCCGTGCATCAGCTGGCGCGTGGAGTCGTGCTTGGGATCGCAGCCGATCTGCAGCACGTCTGTTCCCGCCTCGGCCAGAGCCGCGGAAATGTTGGCGCTGACGGTGGATTTTCCGATGCCGCCCTTGCCGTAGACCGCGATTTCAAGATGGTCGTTCATGCTTCTCCTTTCCCGTTCGATCCCATATGACCGATAAAGCGGCCGCATAAAAAACGGGCCGCCGACCTTGCCGACGACCCGATACTCACAGCGAAACGACCCGCTGGAGGCAGATGCTCTCCCGGGGCTGCTGTGCATGACGGCTGCGGCGTGTGCAAAGCGATCCGGCAGTCGGTGCGTTTCTGACTGATCTCCCGATGGGAGCTTCACAGTGCCCTGCGCGCGGGGAATTTCACCCTCATTCCGCTCTCGGCGCCCGCCACGGGGAGCCGTCCGTCTGCCTCTGTTCGGTTTTGCTTACAGTTTATACCTATTGCCGACGCTTGTCCATATCCTGTATAGAAAGAATTTCGGAAAAAGCCGAAAATTTTTTCTTGACAACACCGCTGCAGTCTGCTATACTCTCATCACACCGATTCGGCCGGGTGGTTCAGTCGGTTAGAACGCCGGCCTGTCACGCCGGAGGTCGAGGGTTCAAGTCCCTTCCCGGTCGCCACAGGCCCCTTCACCGGGGCCTGTTTGCTGCTGTAGCTCAGTCGGTAGAGCGCATCCTTGGTAAGGATGAGGTCACCAGTTCGAATCTGGTCAGCAGCTCCATAAAAAGCTCTTTGCCGAACGGCAGAGAGCTTTTTATGTTTTCCGATCATTCTTCAGGAGGTCAATTTATGCAGCTTCTTCACGGCGACATACTCTTCTCCGCAACGGACGGTTCCCTGCTCATCCACGAAAACAGCTATCTGGCCGTGGAGCGGGGACTGGTGGAGGGGATCTACCCCGTTGTGCCCGAGAGCTTCCGGAACGTACCCATTGAGGACTACGGCCGGGATCTGATCATCCCTGCCTTCTCCGACCTGCACATCCATGCCCCCCAGTACGCCCAGCGGGGCACGGGGATGGATCTGCTGCTCTCCGACTGGCTCAGCCGCTACACCTTTCCGGAGGAAGCAAAGTTCGCCGATATCGACTATGCCCGGACGATCTACACGCAGCTCGCTGCGGATATGCTCCGTCAGGGCACCTTCCACGCCGCCGTATATGCCACGATCCACGCCCCCGCCTCCCGGCTCCTGGCCGACATTCTGGAGAAGCGCGGTATGCGGGGATTTGTGGGCAAGGTCAACATGGACTGCTCCTCCCCCGACTATCTCTGCGAGACCACAGAGCAGTCTCTGCGGGACACGGAGGACTTTCTTGCCTCCTTCGGGCCGGAGCGCCGGGTCAGACCCATTCTGACGCCCCGCTTTGCTCCCACCTGCTCCCGGGAGCTCATAACCGGGCTCGGCAGACTGGGGCAGAAATACGGCGTGGGTATGCAGACCCACATCGTGGAGTCCCGTTGGGAGGCCGCCGAAGCAGTAAGGCTGTTCCCCGAGTGCAGCTGCGACACGGAGATCTACAAAAACGCGGGGCTGCTGGGCAACGGTCCGAGTCTGCTGGGGCACTTCATTTTCCCCTCTGCACAGGATTACGCCATCGCCGAGGCCTGCGGTGCCCTCGCCGTTCACTGCCCCGAGGCCACCTGCAACATTATCGCGGGCATTGCCCCCGTCAGCGCCACGCTCCGCCGGGGCATAGCCGTGGGCATCGGCAGCGATGTGGGCGCAGGACAGAGTCCCGCCATCTACCGGCAGATCGCCGCTGCCGTCCGCATCTCCAAGCTCCGGGCGTTTTATGAGGGCAGCGACAGCCCCGCTCTGAGCTTCCCCACCGCCTTTTTCATGGCCACCCGGCAGGGCGGCAGTCTCTTCGGAAAGGTCGGCGCCTTTGAGCCCGGCTATGAGTTTGATGCATTGGTGCTGACCGGCCTTGGGGACGAGGGTACCGTCCTCTCCCCCGCCGAGGCACTGGAGCGCTTCTGCTACATCGGGGATGATCGGAACATTGCCGCCCGGTATATCCGGGGCGAGAAGCTCTGAGAGCGGCAATCGGTTGCGTCCGGGGCGGCGCGCTTCATCCCTTTTGCGTTTTTTCCCTCCCCTCTTGTCAGGCTCATCCCTTTGTGCTATAATCTTTTTGCATAAAGATTATCAAGAAGGAAGGTATAAAGGTATGGAACTTCCCATTTCCAGACGCGAGAACCTGATGATGGTGCTCAACCACGAGAAGCCCATGTGGATGCCCTCTCTCT
>JAGHSH010000092.1 GCA_018065965.1 Candidatus Apopatocola equi | reverse complement strand
CCCTGTATCTGAGCGACAACACCATCACCGATCTGACCCCTCTCAGCTCCCTGAGCTCTCTGCGGACGCTGTATCTGGACAATAACCCCGTTTCGGAGCTGACGCCGCTCTACGCTCTCAGCTCTCTGGAAACGCTCTCTCTGCAGGGCATCTCTCTGCAGGTCTCCGAGCTCTCCGCCCTGCAGGCCGCTCTGCCGGGCTGCAAGATCTTTGATGACGCCGTTTCCGGCTCTGCCCGTCCCCTGATGCTGGGCGGACTGAGCTTTACCGTTGAGAGCCGGGAGCTTTATCTCTCCTCCCGGGGCATTTCCGACATCAGCATCCTCAGCGAGTGCAGCGGCGTGCAGATACTGGATCTCAGCGGCAACCCGCTGGAGGGCATCGGCGTACTCAAGCAGCTCACTGCGCTCCACACGCTGAATCTCGCCTCCACCGGCCTGACGGACAGTGATCTTCGCATCGTCATGGGTATGCGCTCTCTGCGCTGGCTCAATGTGACCGGCAACGATCAGCTCAGCGGCGAGGCGCTGGATGAGCTGGATGCGGCACTGAGCGGCTGCCAGATCATCCACGATGAGCCCAGCTACAAGATCAAGCTCGGCAGCGAAACGCTCCGCAGCGATATCGACACTTTGAGTATGCCCTCCGCCCGGTTGGTGAGCATTTCTCCCCTGCGCATATGCACACGGCTGCAGAGCGCGGATCTGAGCCACAACTATCTCAGCGACCTGACTCCCCTCTCCGCCTGCACGGAGCTGATAAGCATGAATCTGGAGGACAACCGCATTACCACCTGCGAGGGTCTTTTTCCGCTGGTCATGCTGCAGACTCTGGATCTCAGCGACAACCGCATCACGGACGTATCCGCGCTGGGCGGCTGTCTGAATCTGACCACGCTGGATCTGAGCAACAACAATCTGGGCTATGTGAGTCCCCTTTATACCTGCATCAACCTGCGGCATCTGGATCTGCGGGGCAATCCCCTGACCTGGGAGGCCGTGGAGGCGCTCCGTGCCGCCCTGCCCCTCTGCGAGATCCTTACCGACGCGGTGCCGCCCGTCCCCGACTTCCCCGTTTTGGATCCGGTCATCGTGCAGCCGGATGTATATATTCCCGAGGGCTGAGCCTTTTTCGGTTTAAGAAAAGAAGAAACCGCCGATACTGACTGTAATCAATCAGGATCGGCGGTGATTTTTTTATGTTCGGAAAAAAGTTCCGGCAGTCCGCGCTGCTGCTCACTCTGAGTCTGCTTCTGCTGGGAGCGGCCTATGTGCGCTCGGAGCGGCGTGTGATCCGGATGCACGTGATCGCCCGCAGCGACACGGAGAACGACCAGCGCATCAAGCGGCAGGTGCGCTCCGCGCTGCTGCAGGAGGTGGATGCTGCCCTTGCCTCGGACACGCCCCGGGAGAGTCTGGAGGCGCTGCTGCCCCGGCTGGAGCAGAGGGCGGAGGAGATCGCACAGATCCCGGTCACGGCCTCTCTGGGGCAGGAGAGCTATCCCGCCCGCTTTGACAGCGGCAGCTTTCTCCCCGCCGGGCGCTATACGGCTCTGCGCATCACCCTCGGTGAGGGCGAAGGGCACAACTGGTGGGGCGTGGTCTACCCCCGGGAGGAAGAGGATACGGGGCTGCACTGGTGGCTCCTCGACTGGCTGCAGGGCCGTCTTGAGAAGTAAACATTTGCAGCTGCAGACCCCTCCCTTGTCATTGCGAACCGGTGCGCACACCGGTGTGGCAATCCGTTTTTCCCCACGGCGTGGGGGACGGAGTTCAGCCCCCCCTCATTCTCTTTCTCGGCAGAAAGAGAATGAGCGCCGCTGGGCGATGCGAAAAAAACAATGCGCTGCCAAATACCGTTTTAGCAGCGCATTGTTTCAGTTCCAGGTGTCGCTTTTCAGCTCAAACATCGTGCGGATCTTCTCCCGGAGGGGTCTGAATTCCTCGCTCTCCAGCTCCCCGGAGCGATCCATGAGCTCCCCGGCCGCCTGCTGAGCGTCCCGGAGCACATCCATATCCGCCTGCAGATCTGCCACGTGCATCTCCGGCAGGCCGTGCTGCCGCTCCCCGAAGAAATCGCCGGGGCCCCGCAGACGCAGATCCTCCTCCGCCACTCGGAAGCCGTCGTTGGTCTCGCAGAGCACCCGCAGTCTGGCGCGGGCTCCCTCGCTTGTATCGTTGCTGCAGAGGATGCACCAGCTCTGGGCGCTGCCGCGTCCCACACGGCCGCGGAGCTGATGCAGCTGGGAGAGGCCGAAGCGCTCCGCATTCTCCACGATCATCAGCGTGGCGTTGGGCACATCCACGCCCACCTCCACCACCGTGGTGGACACCAGCACATCCGTCTCGCCGCTGACAAAGGCCGCCATGGCCGCTTCCTTTTCCTTCGGCTTCATTTTCCCGTGGACGCAGCCGATGTGCAGCTCCGGGAATTCCCGCTGCAGCGCCTCGGCATGCTCGGTGGCGGAGCGGAGTCCCTCCAGCTCCTCGTTCTGCTCCACCATGGGGCAGACTACGAAGGTCTGGTGTCCCTCCGCCGCCTGGGTGCGGATAAAGCCGTTGAGCCGCCGGCGGTAGCTCTCATCCACCGCAAAGGTGCGCACCCGCTGCCGCCCGGGGGGCAGTTCGTCGATGACGGACACATCCAGATCGCCGTAGATGATCAGCGCCAGCGTCCGGGGAATGGGCGTGGCAGACATGACCAGCACGTGAGCGCCCTCCCCCTTGGCCGTGAGAGCGGAGCGCTGATTCACGCCGAAGCGGTGCTGCTCGTCGGTGATAACCAGTCCCAGCCTGTCATACTGTACGCTCTCACCCAGCAGGGCATGGGTGCCCACCAGCACGTCCAGATGCCCCTCGGAGAGCAGACCCAGCGTTTCCCGCCGCGCCTTGGCGCCCATGGCTCCCGTAAGGATGCCCACAGAGATGCCGAAGGGCGCAAGGAAACCCTCCAGCGTACGCAGATGCTGCTCGGCAAGGATCTCCGTAGGCGCCATGAAGGCGCTCTGACAGCCGTTTTTCCATGCCAGATAGACGCAGGCCGCCGCCACAAGGGTCTTGCCGCTGCCCACATCGCCCTGCACCAGCCGGCTCATGGACATACCGCTGCACATATCCCGGAGCGCATCGTCCACGGCGCGGCGCTGGGCATTGGTGGGCGTGAAGGGCAGAGAGGCATAAAACTCCCCCATATCCACGCTCACAAAGCGCCTGCCCGCCGAGCGTTCCCGGCGGAGCTTGAGCAATCTCATGGCGCACTGTAGCGTAAAAGGCTCTTCAAAGATCAGCCGCCGCAGGGCGATGGCCAGAGACTCGAAGTCCCGGGGAAAGTGGATGTTCTCATAGGCAAAGGGGGCAGCGCAGAGGGAATGCTCCCGGCGGATCCGCTCAGGGAGCAGCTCCGGCAGCTGCGGAGCGCAGAGGGGCAGCGCCGTCTCCGTCAGGGAGCGGAGCAGGGCGTTGGATATCCCCGCCGTCAGGGCGTAGACCGGCAGGATGCGCCCGGTACGTTCGTGGCGATCCTCCGCCTCGAACTGGGGATTGATGAGGGTTTTGCGGGCAGGGGTACCCCCCACCTTCCCGTAAAACACATAGCTCTCGCCCCGGACGAGCCGGTCGCGCACATAGCTCTGGTTGAAAAAGGTGATATCCAGCCTCCCGCTCTCGTCCACCGCCGTGAGCTTGACCAGCTCCATGCCCCTGCGCACCCGGCTGAGCCGGGGTTCCGAGGCCACCATGGCCGCAACGCAGGCCGTCTCCTCTATCTGCAGCTCTCCGATGGTGCGAAGCACGGTACGGTCCTCATAGCTGCGGGGGAAATGAGCAAGCAGCTCCCCCACATTGGTGATGCCCAGTCTGGCAAGAGCCTTGGCCTTGGCCTCGCCCACGCCCTTCAGATACCGCACGTCCGTTGTCAGCTCCACGGTGTTCACCTCCCTGAAAAAAAACGGTATCGGCAGACAGCTCTGCGCTGCCTTTCAGATCAGGATCCCGCTGCAGTGGTCGATCTCGTGCTGGATGATCTCAGCGGTGAAGCCCTCGTAGGTTTTGGTGAGCTTCTGCATATTCCCGTTCTGATACTTGACCTTGATTATCTGATAACGCCGGCATTTGCGCACGCCTGTCAGGCTCAGGCAGCCCTCCTCGGTATCGTAAGGGCCCTCGGCGCGGGTAATGACCGGGTTGAACATGACGATAGGCATATCCTCGTCGAAAAAGGCGATGATCCGCTTGCGCACGCCGATCATATTCGCCGCCATGCCCACACAGCCCGATGCATGGTGGGTCAGCGTCTCCAGCAGGTCGGCGGCAACGCCCGCATCCGCCCGCGTCGCCTCCTCAGAGGGC
>JAGHSH010000232.1 GCA_018065965.1 Candidatus Apopatocola equi | reverse complement strand
GGAGGAGAGAGGCGCAGCCCAGCAGCGCCATGGGCAGACGCCCCGCAAGGGTATCCAGCCCGAATAAGGCGATAAAGGGCTCGCAGAGCACACTGTAGAGCACATTCTGCCCGCTGCCCCAAGCCCGCAGCAGCACGGGATGGGCATAGCCGTTTCTGTCCATGCCCCAGCGGAGCAGCGCCCAGCTTTCATACAGGGCAGAGGCCTCGTCCTGATTCAGTCCCGCAGGATGCGCTCCCAGCCGCCACAGCCGGAGGGCAAAGCCCAGCATAAGCAGAGAAGCGAGGAGAAGGCGGCTGCGCCGTTTCCCGGTCATCTCGTCCATTCCGCTCAGTAGGTGGTGATGGCGCCCACCAGCAGGGCGATGGCGGAAACCTCATCGCCGTCGGCGTTGGTGTAGCTGACCTTGCCCAGAGGGATGCCGTAGAGGTTAAAGACGTTGGCGCTCTCAAAGGAGCTGGAGGAGGCAAGGAAGTAGCAGACCACCGGATCCTGATAGAGCGCATTGGCGCCGTAATACACACCCACCGTGTAGTCATCGCCGAAGGCCGTAATGGTGTTGCGGTAGAGGATCTTGTCATTGAAAACGTACATGAAGTTATGGGTGAAGTTTTCCGGCGCGGACATATAGTTGGGGAAGGTCAGATAATTGCTGTACTCCCCCTTGTAGTCGCAGTCATCGGTCTTTTTCAGGAGCGTTTCCCGGGTAAGAAGCTCCGGGAACTTTTCGATATAGGCCCGGGTCTCCTCACTGAGAGTGAAGCGGGGTCCTGCCGTGCCCAGACACTCCAGCAGCTCCAGCCCCGGGGGGGTGAAGCGTCCGGCGGTGAAGTGGCCGACGCGGTCATAGTACAGCTCGCTCTGATAAATCAGGCTGCCCTCGCCGTCGAAGAGGCCTTCCGCCCAGCTGCCGGTATAGCTGTAGTCGATGTTTTCGCTGTTGCGGCCGGTGAAGCTGCCCTGTCCCTCGGCAAGGCCGTTGACGGTGCTGCCCTCATAGACGCCCCGGTCGCTGTTTTCGCCGTTGCGGCAGAGGAAGCCCGTGTCCCGGAGCGTACCCGCTCCGGCCGGCTAGCCGTCGGCAAAGCCGCCCGCGTAGGCAAGCTCTCTGCCGCCGTGGGCAGCAAAGCTGCCGCTGCCGCTGAGCTTGCCGTCCGCCACGCCGCCGCTGTAGACTCCCGTTACCGTGCCGCCGCTGAAATAGAGGTCAGCAGGAAGGCTCGCGGCCTGTCCCTTCAGGGCTTTTCCGCCCGTGAAGGAGCCGCTGAAGCTACTGCCGTCACCGGCGGTGAAGCTGCCCTCTCCCTCGGGGAGAAGCTCGCGGACGGCGCCGTTATAGGTGCCGGGAATGCTCGCACCGCTGAAGGAGAGCGTATAGGGCATATCCGTGACGGTGCCATCGCAGAACACGCCGGCGGAGAAGCTGCCGGTATAGCTCCAGCCGTCCACGCTGGAGAAGCTTCCCTCACCCTCGGCCCCGCCGTTGCTCTTGGGAGTGGTACACTGTCCCTCATAGCGCAGGCCGTTG
>JAGHSH010000063.1 GCA_018065965.1 Candidatus Apopatocola equi | reverse complement strand
GGTCATGCCCTCTGCGCGGAGGCGGCGGAGAATATCGCTGATGCCGCGCTTGGCATAAGCATCCAGACCCTTGGTGGGCTCGTCCAGCAGCAGCAGACGGGGACGGGTGGAGAGCACCTTGGCCAGTGCCACCAGCTGCTGTTCGCCTCCGGAGAGGTCATAGGGATGCTTGTCCAGCAGATGGGAGATGTCATAGGGCAGATCCTCCACGGCAGCGCCTGCGTCCCGCAGCTCCTCACGCACCGTATTGCAGAGGAACACCGTCTGCACATCCTGCGGCAGCAGAGACAGGCAGTCCCGGTAGAGGCTCTGATTCTTATATTCCTGAATCTTCTTTCCAAAGACCCGGATGGTGCCGCTGTAGGGCTTCAGGAGCCCCGCGGCATTGGAGATCGTGGTGGATTTGCCGGAGCCGTTGCCGCCGAGGATGCAGAAGATCTCCCCCTCATAGACGGTGATATCCGTGCCCCGGAGAACGTCCTTCCCCTCCCGGCTGTAGCGGAACCATAGATCCTTCAGCTCCAGCGCAGGGTTGGCGCTGTGGGTATAGCTTTTCTCCGGCAGCGCCTTCACGGCGTCGGCAAAATGCTCCTCCACCCAGCGGCGGCCCTCCCGGACATTCAGGGGGCATTCGCCCTTGGGCGGGAAGCTGTTGAAAAGGCGGACGGCGGCGGGCATGGCCTCCAGCATGGCCGGGAACTCCCGCAGCTGCTCGCAGACCCTTCTGGGCTCATCGTAGTAGCGGATGCGCCCCTTTTCCATGACCATGAGCTTATCGCAGCGGGGCACCACGCTCTCCAGCTGATGCTCCACCAGCAGAACCGTCACGCCGGTCTCCCGGTTGAGCCGCCCGACGGTCTCCAGAAAGTCTGCGGAGGCAATGGGATCCAGCTGGGAGGTAGGCTCGTCGAGGATAAGCACCTGCGGCTGCATGACCATAACCGCAGCCAGATTCAGCAGCTGCTTCTGGCCGCCGGAGAGCTCATCCACCCGCTTGTCGAACCAGTCCTCCATGTCGAAATACGCCGCCATCTCAGATACCCGGCGGCGGATGGCTGCCTGCGGCAGCCCCATATTCTCCAGTCCGAAGGCCAGCTCATGCCAGACCTTATCGGTGACCAGCTGCTGCTCGGGCCGCTGCATGACAAAGCCGATCTGCGCCGCAGCGGTGAGGGCGTCCAGCTCCTGCAGCTCCTTGCCCATGTAGGCAACGCTGCCCTCCAGCTCGCCCAGAGGCGTCAGCTCCCGCTTGAGCATACGCAGAAGGGTGCTCTTGCCGCTGCCCGTGGGGCCGCAGATGACCGTATAATCCCCTGCCTCCACGGAGAAGCTCAGGTGCTTCAGCGTAGGCTCGCTGCAGGTGGGATAGCTAAAGCTCAGATCGCGGACTGCAAGGATTTCCATCGCCAGGCCTCCGAAAGTTCCAGAATGGCGGGGAGCAGACTCAGCACCCCATAGGCAAAATACACCAGCACCCCAAGGGGCGTGGTCTTTACGGCCTGCAGGCCGGGATAGAAGCTGAAGCCAACAGCGCCCATGCCCATGCCCGTAAAGGTCAGCGCCGTCAGGGCAAGGGAGGCTGCCAGCAGGATCGCATCGCTCCTGCGGAAGCGAAAAATGGCAAACTGGCTGCGTTTGCCCACGCCGTAGCCCCGGGCCGTCATGGAATCGGCAGTGATCACGCCGTTCTCCAGCGCCCAGGTGACCATGACGGAGAACACCCGCAGGCCGCCCTTGAGCCGGTCGGGGATATTATCCTCCTTATAAAGACCCAGCGCCTTCTGCGCCCGGTTGGTCTTTTCCGCCTGTGCGCGGAAGAGGGGAATGTAGCGCATGGTCATCGACAGGATCAGCGCCAGCTTGGGAGAAGCCGCGCCGAAGAGATAGAGCAGCTTATCGCTGGTCATGATCTGGGAAAAGCTCCGGAACCACCAGAGCGTGCCGACCACCATGGCGCCCATGGCAAGACCGTAGACCACGCTCTCGAGTGTGATGGGATTGTCATTGAGCACAAAAAGCACCGTAACCCCCTTATGACTGAAAAGGGGGTTGCCGATGGCCATGATCAAAAACAGCAGCGGATACCAGGCGCATTCCCGCAGCCCGGCTTTTCCGTTGCGGGCGAAAAAGAGCGCACCCGCTCCCGCCAGGGAGAGGAAGAGCAGCAGCGGATCCATACAGAACATTCCCACGGACGCCACGCCCATAATGCAGAAGAACACCGATATGGGATTGTAATCCGCGAATGCCTTCATGTTTCTCTCCTTACTTCTCCGGGATCTCGGCTCCCACATCCCGGCCCAGCTCCCGCGTGTAGACCCATTCTACGCAGTCGCCTTCCTGCAGAATGTACTCACCGGCTCCCACATCGGAAAATTTACCGTTGACGGCAAACATCCAGCCGCTCAGGTCGCCGAAATCGAACTCATATATATTCGCAAGGCCCTTTACATAGGCAGAGCCGAATGCGCTTTCTTCCTTGTCCATATGGATGGAGCGGCTTTTGCAGGCCGCCACCAGCTGATCGTATGCGCTGCTCTTCTCGCTCACAGCGATCACGGTCTTTTCCAGAATCACTCCGTCGGCGGGAATATGCTCCCGCTCACCCCGGACAGAATCGCAGCGGATGGAGATCTCCGTGCTGATCTGCGGCCCGTCTGCCGCCGCAGCGCTGTAGTAATCCGAGGTCTTTTCGATGCGTACCGTGAAAATCAGGTACACGCTGAGGGCAAAGACCAAAGCAGTAAACAGAAAATTCTTGCCGCTTCTCTTCCCGCTGAAGAAGAAGTAGGCACAGGCCGCCAGCGCCAGCGCTCCGGCAGCGATCAGAAGCACGGTTCTGCCCCTGCCCGGCGTCTCCGGCCGGGTGACGCTCTCCTCTGGGGGAGCGCTCTGCTCCTCGCTCTGCCGCTGTGCCTCGGCAATGTCCTTTTGGGGGAATTCAAATTCGTAAAGGTTCTTGCCGCCGTTGAGAAAGCTCCGGTAGGCGGCGAGGGTATAAAGGCTCTCCACCGTGGAGAGGCCGTTGCTGCCGGTCTCGGCGGAATGGCAGAAGCTGCCGTCCTCCAGCCGGTAGCGCAGCAGCGCATCCAGCAGGGTGCTGCCGTTTTTGATGTAGTCGGTGCTCATCGGGTCGATCCCCAGCGTGCAGAGCGTCAGGATCACCTGGCACATACTCTCGGGGGTCTCCTGTCCGAAGGAGCGGTAGCGCCGTTGTCCAGCTGGGCGGCAGCCAGATAGGCGAGGCCCGCGTCCACGGCCTCTGCCACATTCTCCTGCTCCCGGTGGGGCGCCAGAGCCTGCAGGGTCATGGCGGTGGCGTCCGGGTCGCCCCGCTCGCCGGAAATGGCCCAGCCGCCGTCTGCAAGCTGCAGCTCCAGAATGGCGGCGACGATCTCCTCCCCGCTCAGGGAGCAGTCCGCCCCGCAGTTGGAAAGATGCAGGCCGTACACATAGCTCATGAGTCCCAGTTCACCGATGGCGTCATGGCCGGTGGCGTTGATAAAGGGGCTGTTGTAGCCCGCGGCGATGAAGCCGAGAGCAATGCGCTCCCGGGTGGAGGCGTTGGCCACGGAGTTTCCCTCCACATAATTCTGCAGCGCGGCGGCATAGCGGCTGTAATCCAGTTCATATCCCAGCTCCCGCAGGGCGAGGACATACCACTCCGCACCCACGCCGGCGCTCTCGCTGAGCCCTGTATCCAGCCATTCCTGCACGTCTGCCGCGCCGCTCCTGTCCAGAGACCACTGCACAATGCCGTCGACGAGCTCATCCACGGCGTCTCCGGACGCTGCCGCTGCGCTCAGAGAGCACAGTGAGAGCATCAGAGCGGCGCAGAGAAGTATACTCATCCATCTTTTCATTGGGTTTTCTCCTCTCTGCGCCAGTCTGTTTTTCCCCGAAGGGAAGGGATCACTTCACGTTCACAAGGCACACGGGAGGCACCAGCGTGGTGCCCTCGGGGCCGATGGCGGTCACGGTGTAGTCACCGGCAGTCTCGAGCTTCAGGGTCACATGGCCCTCCGCGTCGGTGACAAGGTCGGTGAGCTCGCCGTTGACGATGAGCTTCGCGCCTTCGGCTTTCTCGGTCTGCAGCACCCACTCCTCATCGTAGACCAGCATGCTCAGCGTGAGCTCCAGCTCCTCGCCGGCGTTGATCTCCGCGCTGCGCTGATCGAAGAAGGCGTAGCAGTCGCTCCAGCCGGTCAGATCGGCATAGGAGTAAACGCAGAGGCAGTCGCCCTCCGTCAGCTTGTAGTCGGGCAGGACATAGCCGTCGTTCACATAGTAGCCGTAGCTGCCGCCGTTCTTCACACCCCAGAGCTTGGTGATGGACATGCCGTACTCGCTCTGCTCAAAGGCGAAGCCCTCCTTGGCGCCGCCCTCAAAGAAGGCGTCGTGGGCAGCCGCGATCGCGGCGTCAACGTTCAGAGCGCCGTCGCCGTCGGCATCCATGACGGTAAGAGGCTCATTGGCCACGCGCAGCACACCGGCGTCACAGACCGTGACGAACACATTCACGGGAACGGGATCGGCAGCGGGAGCTTCCTCCACAACGGCCTCCTCGGTGCTCACAGTCTCCTCGGCGGGCGCGGGCTTTTCTTCGGTCTTGCTGCCGCCGCAGGCGCAGAGGCTCAGGCAGAGCAGCAGCGCAAGGGCAAGGGAAAGATACTTTTTCATGATATTACCTCCATTTTCCGTATAAAAAAACCATGGGTACACCCATGGATACAACGGCTAAAAAATCGCGCCTTCCGGGTACGGCAGAAGGAGCTGCGCTCCGTTCACGTTCCTGACCCGTCTCTCTCGGTAAAGCCGGAGAGCCTCCCAGTGACCTTCTCGTGGGTTCCTGCCCCTTTCCGTGTTCCGAAAACCGGCGTTGAAGCGCTTTCAGCTCATTTTCATTTTTTGTTTCATATTACCATAAGATGTCAGATAATTCAAGATAATTTTCCCTAAAACAGACAGCCGTAAAAAGTTGATTATTTTTTCAAAAAAAACTTGACAAAGGAGTAAGATTCGGGTATTATGACAAAGCACTTCGGGGTGTGTCCCCGAGGGTTCTATCCGGCCGGGTGGTTCAGTCGGTTAGAACGCCGGCCTGTCACGCCGGAGGTCGAGGGTTCAAGTCCCTTCCCGGTCGCCACTTACTTCTTCCGAAGTAAGTCTGCTGCTGTAGCTCAGTCGGTAGAGCGCATCCTTGGTAAGGATGAGGTCACCAGTTCGAATCTGGTCAGCAGCTCCATCAACAACCCTGTATTCGCAAGATTACAGGGTTGTTTCTTTTCCTCCGCTGTATGCAGAAAAAACCCTGCGGGACTCTCTTTCGGGAGCGCCCGCAGGGTCGTTTGCTTTGTATAGGTTAGAATTCGGTGAAATTATTTGCCGACAACAAGGGCGACGATGGCGGCAGCGTCTTCCACATTGACCGTCTTGTCGCCGTTCACGTCGGCGGCAAGGAACCGAGCCATGCCGAGGGCGGTGAAGCTCTCGTATCCGGCATTGTAGATGTCATAGGTCAGCTGCGCATCGTTGATGTCCACAAGGCCGGTGGCGTTCACATCGCCGGTGTAGTCCACCGCAGCGGCGTCGGCCTTGAGCTGCACAATGGTGCTCTCGGCGGCAGCCTTCACGGTCTCAAGACCCTCTGTGGAGATGACGAGCCAGGCATAGCCCTCATACTTTTCAGAGAAGAACATGGTGTTCTCGCCGTAGGCCAGCGTCTCGCCTGCGGGCAGCGCGGCGCAGTTGGCGACCACCAGATACATGGTCTTGCCGTCCAGCTGCACATACTCGCTGACTGCAACGGTCACGATGGCGGTTCTGGTGACGGAGATGGTCACATTTCCGGTCAGAGCAGCGCCTGCGATGGTGTACTGATTTTCGTTGACGGCGGGCTCGTAGTCCGTTCCGCCGATGGTCACGGTAACGGTGTAGTCGAAGCCTTCGGCCTTATTCAGCGTGAAGCTGTAGTCGGTGCCCTGGGTGGCGGTGGCCGCAGCGGTCACATCCTCCCTGCCGGTGCCGGTAACGGTAACGGTGCGGGTGTCGGTGGGGCCGGTGTAGGTCTTGGTGACGCGGATGGCGATCTCGCCGGTGAGCGCGGTGCCGGGAATGGTATAGGTGCTCTCGGACTTGGTGAAGCCGGTGTAGCTTTCTCCGCCGACGGTCACGGTGACGGTGTAGCTGTAGTTGGGCTTCTCGTTCACAGTGAAGCTGTAGTCGGTGCCGTAGACAGCGGTGGGCGCGGCGGTCACATCCTCCTTGCCGGTGCCGTCCAGATCGACGTTGACGGTCTTGCCGGTGCGGGAAACCTCGGTAACGACCAGATTGCCGTTGACATTCTCCACGGTGAAGCTGCCGTCGGGGTTCTGCTTCACGGGGGCGCTTTCGCCGCCCACGGTGGCAGAGAGCTCATAGTCATAGTTGGGATCGTTGGCGGTGAAGCTGTAGTCAGCGCCGGGCTCCGCAGTCTTGTCACCGGTGAAGCCGTCGGGCAGAACCACGGTGTAAGCGGCGGCATTGATCTTGGTGGTGCCGTTGGAGATCAGGGCGTCGGGGGCGTTCTGGACGGCGGCATTGGCGGCCTCGTCCAGCTTGGCAGCTGTGAGCACTACATCGGAGGTATCTGCGGTCAGGGCGGTAAAGGTGATGACGGGGTTCTCGGTCCTGTCCTCGCCGTAACCGGCAATGGTCAGGGTGCCGTCCTTATCCACAACCTTGGCGTCCGCGATGCTGAAGCCATTGTAGGCGAGCTTGGCGGTGTCGTAGGTCAGGACGAAGTGGTAGGCATTGAACTTGCCGTTGGGAGACGCGATCTCCGGCATGACGGCCACATCCTCGCCCACGGCGGCGGCCTTCTCCTCGGGCATGGTCACGGTATAGCCCTCGGCGGGTACATCGGGGTTCTGAGGCAGCTCCGTTTTTGTCACCGTAACGCTGAGGCTGCTGCCTGCCACATTGGCTGCCGGAATCGTATAGCTTCCATCAGCATCGGCGGTCAGCGTCATCTTTTCCATGGGGGCTTCACCGATCCTGATGCGGTAAGCGTAGGTGCTATAGCTGTATTCATATATAGGATCATCATCGAGGATGACGTAGTAATAGATCATTGTGCCGTCCGGCAGATTCTTGAATGAAGAGGTCCCTTTGCCATCCGGCTTGATGCCACGTGCTCTGCCATCCGTCGTGAATCGCACGACGTTGGCCGGGATGTAGACATCCGCCACAGCGAAGGTCACATCTTTATACACCTCATCCTCGGTATCCCAGTTTTCGGACTGAATGAGGTTGTATGTCCAGGTCTCTGCGGTGGGGAAGCAGGTACCCCACTGCGCGGTAGAATTGTAATCCTTGAACGGATACTCCATGGCGGTACCCTCGGCAGCCACGTCGGCAGTCACCTCATATCCGTAACCGTCAGCCTCATTCAGGGAGAAGCTGAATGCTTCGCCATAAGCTGCGGTCTGGCTGGTGCCGCCGACCACATCTTCCGCACCGGTACCGGTGAAGTTCACAGATACGGGCAGTGCTTCCTTCGTCACAGTAACGGTGAGGCTGTCGCCGGTCACATATTCCGCAGGGATCGTGCAGGCGCCCTTGGCGTCGACGGTCAGCGTCATCTTTGCCGCCGGGGCTGCGCCGATTCTGATGCGGTAGATGTAGGTGCTGTACTCGAAGGTCTCATCGTCCAGGAAGTAGAGCAGCGTACCGTCCGGCAGGTTCTCGAACTCCATGCCGCCGGTACGGCCTCCGCCCGGCTTCAAAACATCGGCGTAGCCTGTCTCGAAGCTCAACCCGGCCGGGATGTAGATGTCCGCGACAGTAAAGGTCGCCGTATCGCCCATCATGCAGTCGTTGATGGTTACAGTCTCCGCAGTGGGGTAGCATTCGTCGTAGACGGCGGAGGAATTCATATCGCTGAACGGGAACTCTGCCGCGACAGGATGTACGTCCTCACCGACGGACACGGTATATTCATATCCGGTCTTTGGATTCAGGGAGAACTTGAACGCTTCACCGCTCAGTGTGATCTGACCGCTGCCGCCGACCACATCTTCCGCGCCGGTACCGGTGAAGTTCACCGTGGTTTTCGGAACAGTGACTGTTACGGCGCAGGTTGCTTTGTAAGCTCCGGCGGTGGCGGTGATGGTGGCCGTACCCGTTTCAACGGCGGTGACAAGGCCGTGCTCGTCCACAGTGGCAACCTTATCATCAGAGGTACTCCAGACAACGAGATCAGAGCTGTGATCGGGCGTGACCGTTGCGGTCAGGGTCTCGCTGCCCTTCCCTTCAAAGCTGAGTTCGGTTTTGTTCAGCGTGATGCCGGTGGCAGGATTGTAGGGCGCGATATTGATGACCGGGGCGCTGACATCATGTTCCTTCAGCGTATAGCTGCCGACGCCGTTTACAATTTCAACATCAGCATCCTTGCTGTAAGCGTTCCCCTGCCATTCGAGATTGAAGGTGATGGCCGCGGGAGTGTTGGTGGTTTCGGGAACGAAAAGATTCAGGGTCGTGCCGTCCCAGCGGTAGTCCTTCAGCTCCACACCGCCGAGCCAGATCTCACGCACAAAGTACCAGTTATAGCGGTCTTTGATGGTGGGCAGGTTTTCGATCATCACCTGATCTGCAACCGTGACCGCGCAGGTGTCCGACAGGCTGCCGCAGGTAGCGGTGATGGTGGCGCTGCCGCCGGCAACGGCCGTCACGGTGCCGTTTTCGTCAACGGCGGCAACTGCGGTATTGTCGGATTCCCAAGTGATCGGGGTACCGAACGCGGCAAAGGGCGCCACTGTGGGTACGATGGTGCCGGTCTTACCGGGCTTGAGAGCAAGGCTCTCGGTGACGGAGAACTCAGTAGGGGCAGTCTTGTCAACTGCAAAAACGATGCAGTATCTGTTCGAAACACCGCTTGCATTATAATCAAGGAGAGCATAGAGCTTTGTGTCGGAGAGTGTTCCGAGCTTAGCGACCTGCGCGCCGAGGGCGTTCGTCAGCTCGTCCGGAGTGGCAGCAAAGGCGGTAAAAATGTCATCTGTGGTGAAAGTCAGTGCGCCGCTGTAGTTTGCTTTGACTTTATTCTTTCGAACGTCATTGATGTTATAACGACCGGCAAGAGCTGCTGCCATCGCCGGAACCTCCACCTTGACATTCTTCATATCAGCGGTCAGGTTCACCAGGAGAACATCTTCTGCGGTTTTTCCGTTGCATTCGGTGATGCCGGTCAGGGTGCCGGTCAGCTTGGTATACTCGCCGTCGGTCTGAGCCTGCACAATGAATTTTTCGGAAACGGTAACAACGCAGGAGGCGCTGACGCTGCCGGCAGTCGCAGTGATGGTGGCCGTACCGGCATCCACCGCAGTGACAACACCGTTTGCATCCACCGTGGCAACGTTTTCATCGGAGGAGGTGCAGACCAGCCTGTCGGTGCTGTTGCCGGGCGTCACTCTCGGGATGAGATTATAGGTAGCGCCGGGGGTCATGGAAAGACTATCTTTGTAAAGCGTAACGGACTGCGCGGGAACGGCAATGCAAAGCGCGGAAACAGCGGTCTCGTCAAAGGTGGCTGCAAGGTCTGTGCCATTCTCGTCGGCATAGGTAAAGTCGGGGAAATTCTTCATCAGTGCGATGTCGAAGTTACCGCTGCCGATGACCTTGAAATTTGCCACGAAGAGCTTGCCGTTTTTGGTGCTGTTGGTGGCTCGTGCGGCGGTAACAATGCCCTTCTCCTGATTGTACACAGGGGAATAGCCGCTGAGGATGGAATCCAAAAGAATATCGCCGTCATCGTCGATTTCCCGGAAACCGGTGAAGCTCACTGCCTCGTCGTTCCACACCAGAGACAGGGTGATGGATGCGAAGCCGGGATTATCGGCAAGGGTCGCCGTTACGGAGAACGTATCTCCGACTGCCGGCGCTGCCGCTGCATCGGTAGTCAGCGTGATCGTCGGCGTTCCGGCCGCCAATGCAAGCGTCGGCAGCATACCGATGAGCATCACGACGGCAAGAAGCATTGCCAAGGTTCGTTTCATTTACTGTGATCCTCCTTTATTTTGTTGTTCCCTCAACGGGAAAAATTGTAATTGTTTTTGCGACATACCGCAGGATGCAGGTCGCGTCCTTTGCGGTCAAGACGCCATCGCCGTCAACGTCTGCGGCAGCGTTATCGATTTCTACTTCCTTTTGCGCCACCGCCTGCAGAACGAGGGTCGCGTCCTTGGAAGTTACAACACCGTCTCCGTCGGCGTCGCCGTACTGCTCCACAGCATATGCTTCCCTGACGGTCAGCCGATAGATCGAGGGAGCTAGCTCCGAGCCGCCGATGACCTTGCCGGGTGTGCCGATATAATAGGTACCGGCTTCCAGCGTCGCGGGAATCTCGATCCTGCCGTTTGCATCGGTATCTCCGATTTTCGTCCAGTCGGAAATAGCGTCCCCGCCATATTCGCTCTCATGAATGCAGTAGACGGGAGCGTTGGAGCGCAGAGTGGGTTCATTGGTGCCGCCGTACCAGGAATTCGTTTGGTAGAGCGTCAGCTCCAGCGGGCTGCCTTCCTTGACGGAGCCCGTGTCCCATACACCGTCTGCATCCGTAAAATAACCGTACTGAGAGCCCTGAACATTCGGGTCTTCTATCAGGTGGACTTCAATGGCAGCGCCGTCCTGCAAGGCCTGCTGGTCGCTGGTGGAGCCCCAGCCGGGTCTGCCCAGCGGGTATTGATAGTCCAGAAAATAGTTCAGGTTCGTGCTGTCGTTCCAGAAGGTCATGAACGAAGAACCGACTCCGCCTGTCCAGCTGAGATAATGACGGTCCGTTCTCTTCTGACCGTATCCGGCAATATAGCTTGCGACCAGACCCTTGCCCGCGTCCTTGGAAGTTACAACACCGTCTCCGTCGGCGTCGCCGTACTGCTCCACAGCATATGCTTCC
>JAGHSH010000028.1 GCA_018065965.1 Candidatus Apopatocola equi | reverse complement strand
AACTATCACAACGCTTTCGCCGACATCTATCAGGGCCGCTTCCTCGCCGGTGTTGCTGCCGGTATGAAGCTCAACGAGATGATCGAGAACGGCGACATCACCGCTGACGAGGCCAAGATCGGCTATGTCGGTGCCAAGCCCTACGCCGAGGTCATTTCCGGCTACACCAGCTTCTATCTGGGCGCCAAGTCCGTTTGCCCCACTGTGACCATGGACGTCATCTACACCGGCTCCTGGTACGACGAGACCCTCGAGAAGGAAGGCGCTGAGTCCCTCATCAAGGGCGGTGCCGTTCTGGTTTCCCAGCACGCCGACTCCATGGGTGCTCCCAATGCCTGCGAGGCTGCCGGCGTCCCCAACGTGTCCTACAACGGCTCCACTGAGGCCGCCTGCCCCAACACCTACATCATCTCTTCCCGCATCAACTGGGCTCCCTACTTCGCCTACGCCATGAACTGCGTGGCCGAGGGCACTGCCATCGACACCAACTGGTGCGGCACCACCGCTCAGGGCGCTGTTGCTCTGACCGAGCTGAACGAGGCTGTTGCCGCCGAAGGCACTGCCGAGAAGCTTGAGGAAGTCAAGGCTGCTCTGGCCGACGGCTCCCTGAAGGTTTTCGACTGCGCCAACTGGACTGTTGACGGCGAGACCCTGACCACCTATGACCAGGTCGCCTTCTACGAGGGCAACGAGTGCATCTGGGACGGCTACTTCCACGAGTCCGAGACCCGTTCCGCTCCTTACTTCGATCTGATCATCGACGGCATCACCCTGAAGTAATTATTTCCCCAACAAGAAACCCCTGCGACCTCGCAGGGGTTTCTTGAAATCATGAAACTGGCCGAACAGAAGCTGTCTCTTCTTCTCTTTTCAGGCAGCCTCTGTTTGCCCATTTTCTGCAGACTCTGAACACCCGATCAAAGGAGCTTAGTATGGAAGAGAAAATTCCCGCCGTAATGCTTCGGGACATTACCAAGCGTTTCGGCAGCGTTATTGCCAACGACAGGTGCTGGCTTGATATCTACCGCGGTGAGGTGCTCGCCCTTCTGGGAGAAAACGGCAGCGGTAAGACCACTCTGATGAATATGCTCTCCGGCATCTATTTCCCCGATGAGGGCACGATTTCCATCGACGGCAAGGTGGTGACCATTGCCAGTCCCCGAGACGCCCTTTCCTACGGCATCGGTATGATCCACCAGCACTTCAAGCTGGTCGATGTGTTTACCGCCGCCGAGAATATTGTGCTGGGTCTTCCCGGGAAGCTTGATCTGAAAGAAGCCTCCGCAAAGATCCGCGAGATCTGTGAGCGCTATGGCTTTGATGTGGATCCGGATCAGAAGGTCTACGATATGTCCGTTTCCCAGAAGCAGACCGTGGAAATCGTCAAGGTACTCTATCGTGGGGCAAACATCCTGATCCTTGATGAGCCCACTGCCGTGCTGACGCCCCAGGAGACCGAAAAGCTCTTTGCCGTGCTGCGCAATATGAGGGATGACGGCAAGGCCGTTGTGACCATCTCCCACAAGATGCACGAGGTCGAGGCAATCTCTGACCGGGTGGCTGTTCTGCGCAAAGGTCACTTCACCGGCGATATGCTCACGAAGGATACCAACGCCCGGGAGATGACCAACATGATGGTCGGCCGCCCCGTAACGCTGAATATTAACCGCCCGCTTCCCGAAAATCCCAAGGCCCGCATTGAACTGAAGGATGTTACCGTCCGGGATCAGGAGGGACTGCTGAAGCTGGATCACGTAAGCTTTACGGCCATGTCCGGCGAGGTACTCGGAGTTGCAGGTATTTCCGGCTGCGGTCAGAAGGAGCTGCTGGAGGCCATTGCCGGTCTGCAGATCGTGGAGGAAGGCAGCATCTCCTATATTGAGGACAACGGCGAGAGAGAGGAGCTGCTGGGAAAGGATCCGCTGGAGATCAAGAACATGGGCGTGTCTCTTTCCTTTGTTCCAGAGGATCGGCTGGGCATGGGTCTGGTCGGCAACATGGATCTCTCCGACAATATGATGCTCCGCTCCTATCGCAGCGGCAAGGGTCTGTTCACCAACCGCAAGGAGCCGCACAAGCTGGCCGAAACCATGGTCGATCAGCTGGAAATCGTCACCCCCAGCGTGGAAACGCCCGTCCGCCGTCTCTCCGGCGGCAACGTGCAGAAGGTGCTCGTGGGCCGCGAGATCTCCAATGCGCCCACTGTGCTGCTGACGGCTTACGCTACCCGCGGTCTCGACATCAATTCTTCCTATAC
>JAGHSH010000202.1 GCA_018065965.1 Candidatus Apopatocola equi | reverse complement strand
TTGTAGGCGGCGCCGAGTGCGTCGTGAGCTACCCGGGTCTGGTCGATCTCAAAGTGCTCCATGGCCGTGGCCAGCGATTTTTGGTTTTTATCGCCGCCGGTCTGCATATTGTAAATGAGCTGCAGATTGATCCAGTCGGAGATCCAGTCCCAGTCCAAATCATGGACGATGATGTTTTGCTCCATAATGCGCCTGTCATCGTTGCCCCAGGTGATGAACACGGGATCCTCGCCGCACCACTCCCGGAACTGCTCGAACACCACCGGGAAGGTGTCGCTCTGATTCAGACGTTCCTTGTCGATGCCGGTGAGCTTCTTCACCTTGTAGTGCATCCGACGGAAATAGACGGGCTTGACATCGGACTTGTATTCCTCGGCGGGATAGAGATCATCATCCAGCTTCACGGCGCCGATCTGAATGATCTCACCGGCCAGATGAATAGGTAAATAATTGAAAATGCTGGCGTTGGAACTCATGGCCTGATTCCACTCCAGATCCAGAACGATATAAGACATGAGAAACTCCCTTTCTTTTTTGCACCCGCCCATTATAACAAACTGCGGGAAAAAGCACAATGCCCTTTTTGAAGATTTGCGAAACATTTATTTGCTATCGGTTCCGTATCATGCTATAATACCAAAATGTACGATTGTATCCCTGTATAAATTCCCATATGAAAAAGGAGGAACCCCATGAAAATTGCGGTTCTTTGCGGGGGCTATTCCCATGAGAGAGACGTATCTCTTTCCACCGGCACCGGCGCTGCCCATGCGCTGCGCGAACGCGGTCACCGCGTTGCGCTGGTGGATGTGTTTCTGGGCGCGGAGCAGCTGCCCGAGGACATAGACACCCTCTTTACAGTTGAAGATAAAGATCAGCGCCGGAGCGTTTCCGAGCGGGAGCCCGATCTGGAGGCGCTCCGCCGCCTCCGCCCGGGCAGACGCCTGGTGGGCCCCGGCGTGCTGGAGATCTGCGAGCACGCGGACATGGCCTTCCTTGCCCTTCACGGCGGCAACGGAGAGAACGGCCAGCTGCAGGCGACGCTGGATATGTACGGCATTCCCTACACCGGCAGCGGTTACATCGGCAGCGCTTTGGCCATGGATAAGGAGCTTACCAAGAGCCTGCTGCTGCAGTCCGGCATCGGCACGGCCAGGGGCCGGGTATTCCGGCGGGGAGAGAAATGCGATATTCCGCTGCCCTGCGTCGTCAAGCCCTGCTCCGGCGGTTCCAGTGTGGGAACGGCCATCGTCCGGGAGGAAAAGGAACTGGAGGATGCGCTGGAGGCGGCCTTTGCCTGCGAGGAGCGGGTGCTGGTGGAGCAGTATATTTCCGGCCGGGAGCTCACCGTGGGCATTCTCGACGGCAGAGCCATGAGTGTTATCGAGATCATTCCCCACAACGGCTTTTACGATTACAAGAACAAGTACCAGGCGGGCTTCACTGAGGAGCTTTGCCCCGCCCCCCTCACGCCCCAGGAGACCGAGAAGGTGCAGCGGGCTGCCGAGGCGGTGTTCCGCGCCCTGCATCTGCAGGTCTATGCCCGGGCTGACTTCATTCTGGATGCTTCCGGTGCGCTTTTCTGTCTGGAGGCCAACACCCTTCCCGGCATGACCCCCACCAGCCTGATTCCCCAGATGGCAGCTGCCGAGGGCATGAGCTACGGGGAGCTGTGCGAGGAGATCCTGCGCTGCAGCAAGGAGAAGTACGAATGATCACTCTGAGCGTGGGAGAGATCGTCTCCCTGACCGGCGGACGGTGGACGGGCAGCGAGGAGGGCCTTGCCCTCACGCCCCGCGCCATCATCACCGACAGCCGCGAGAATGCGGAGAACGCGATGTTTATCGCCTTCCGCGGCGAAAACACTGCCGGCCACCGCTATATCCCCGATGTGCTTGCCAAGGGCGCCTGTGCGGTGCTCTGCGAGGAGGAGGGGGGGGCAAACGAGCCCCGCATCGTGGTGCCCGAGGTCTTTGCCGCCCTGCGGAAGCTGGGCAGCTTCTGCCGCAGCCGTATGGATATCCCCGTGCTGGGCGTTACCGGCAGCGTGGGCAAGACCTCGGCCAAGGAAATGTGCTGGGCAGTCCTCTCCGCCCATTTCAACACCTTCAAGACTCCCGGCAGCATGAACGGACAGGTGGGCGTGCCCATTGCTCTGATGGGCATGGCGCCGGACACCCAGGCCGCCGTGATTGAAATGGGCATTTCCCTGCCCGGCGAGATGGCGAAGCTGGGCGAGGTGGTGCGGCCCAATATGGCCGTTTTCATGAACATAGCCGATGCCCATCTGGAGGCGCTCCGGAACCGGGAGGGCATTCTGGAGGAAAAGTGCCGGCTTTTATGCGCCTCGGAGGACAGTGCCCCCGTGTTTGTCAATGGGGACGGTGCGCTCCTGAACGCCATGATTTCGGCCGCCGGAAGATCAGCTTCGGTCTGGGTGAGCACTGTGAGGTTCGCGCCATAGAGCTGGAGAGCAGCAGCGACGGAGCCTCTCAGTCCTGCCGCATCCTTGCCCCGGGACGGGATTTCACCGTTCACATTCCCGCCTACGGCAGCTATATGGTCTATGCGGCGCTGGCCGCTGCCTCTGTGGGCATCGAGCTGGGACTCAGCGATGAGGAAATCGCCGCGGGCGTCCGTCATTATGAAACCGTGGGTCATCGCTCCCGCATTGTCCGCCTGAGCGGCGGGATCACGCTGGTGGATGACTGCTACAACGCCAACCCCAGCTCCAACCGCTTTGCGGTGGATTCCATGGATGCCCTGGGTGGACGGAAGGTTTGCGTTCTTGGCGAAATGCGCGAGATGGGGGAGAACAGTGCACAGCTTCACTATGAGCTGGGCCGCTGGCTTCGGGAAAAGGGCGTGGCCGCCGTGTATACCAGCGGCGGGGATTCTGCCCGCATCGCCGCGGGCGCGGGGGACATTGCCGTCCATTTTGCCTCCAAGGCCGAGCTCATTTCCGCCTTGCCCGGACTGCTCCGACAGGGGGATACAGTGCTGGTGAAGGCCAGTCACAGCTGCCGCTTTGAGGACGTCGTGGAGGCACTGGAGCGGGGCGTATGAGCCTGCTTTTTACCCGCCTTCCCTCGCCCTTGGGCGAGCTGCTGCTTACGGAGGAAAAGGGGGCTCTCACGGGACTCTACCTCTTCGCTCAAAAGTATTATCCCACTCTGCCGGGGAGCGCAAGGGAGGAGAACACCGCTCTCTTTGCCTTGACCGGGAGTCTGCTGCAGCGCTATTTTGCCGGGGAAAATCCCGACTTTTCCTGCCTTCCTCTTGCCCCGGCGGGTACGCCCTTCCGGCAGCGGGTCTGGTCGGCGCTGCGGGACATCCCCTACGGTGCGACCGTCAGCTATGGGGAACTGGCAAAGGCGCTGCACTCCTCGCCCAGAGCGGTGGGCGGCGCGGTGGGACATAACCCCATCTCCATTCTCATCCCCTGCCACCGCGTGGTGGCGGCGGACGGTGCTCTGCAGGGATACGCCGGGGGAGTGAAGAGAAAGCGCTTCCTGCTGACGCTGGAGCAGACAACTGTTTAAAATGCTTTAGGCCGTTTTACCAGTTTTTTCAAGGGTAAAACGGCCTCTTTTCTACCTTTTTGCGCCGCTGTTCCGCTTGAATTTTGTCGGGTCGCCCTGTATAGTGTAGCTGTTAACAAAACGGAACGGAGTTTACGGAGTACAGCTATGAAAGAAATCAGAAAAAAAGCGCTGCTGGCAGCGCTGCCCCGTACTGTCCCGGTGCTCACGGGCTTTCTCTTTCTGGGACTTGCCTACGGTGTTTATATGCAGAGCATGGGCTTCAGCTTCCTCTATCCCCTGTGCATGAGCATTGCGATCTTCGGCGGTTCCCTTGAATTTGTAACGGTCAGCCTGCTCATGAGCCGCTTTGCCCCCCTCCAGACGCTGCTGATGGCGCTGATGATCCAGGCACGGCACTTTTTCTACGGTCTTGCCATGCTGGATAAGTACAAGGGTACCGGGAAGAAAAAAGCCTATCTGATCTTCGGCCTCTGCGATGAGACCTTTTCCCTGAACTGCTCTGCGGAGCCGCCGGAGGATGTGGATCGCGGCTGGTATTACTTCTTCGTGACGCTGCTGGATCAGTCCTACTGGGTCACGGGCGCGACGCTGGGCGGCATACTCGGCTCTCTGCTTCCCCTCAACACGGAGGGACTGGATTTCGTCCTCACGGCCATGTTTGTGGTCATCTTTCTGGAGCATTGGCTCAAGGCGGAGAAGCATATCACGCATCTGCTGGGCGCGGGCGTGTCGGTGCTGTGTCTGCTCCTCTTCGGAGCGGATTCCTTCCTGATCCCCACCATGCTGGGCATCCTTCTGCTGCTGACGGCATTCCGGGGCAGAATCGAAAGGAGGCGTGCGGAATGAGCATACCCGAAAGGATCCTTACCATCGGCATCTGTGCCCTTGCCACCATGCTGACACGCTTTGCTCCCTTCCTGCTGTTCTCGGAAAAGCGGAAAACGCCGGCGTATGTGGAGTACCTCGGAGAGGCTCTGCCCGGTGCGATCTTTGCCATGCTTGTGGTCTACTGTCTGCGCAGCCTCCCGCTTCTCAGCGGAAACCACGGCCTTCCCGAGCTGCTGGCTGTGGGCTGCACGGTTGCCATTCACCTCTGGAAGCGCAGCACGCTGCTCTCCATCGGCTTCGGCACTGCAGCCTATATGATCCTTATCCGCTTGCTTTGATCCTATCTTAGAACTAAAAAACCCGCTGCACTCCGATGGGAGAGCAGCGGGTTTTTTATAGATTCTTTGTCTTACAGCATGTTGATCAGGTTGAACTGGATGATCAGACCGGAGAACACGATGGAGACGGTGGAGCAGAGCTTGATCAGGATGTTCAGGGAAGGACCGGAAGTATCCTTGAAGGGATCGCCCACGGTGTCGCCGACAACGGCGGCCTTGTGGTTGTCAGAGCCCTTGCCGCCGTGGTGGCCGGCTTCGATGTACTTCTTGGCATTGTCCCAGGCGCCGCCGGCGTTGGACATGAACACGGCCATGGCAAGACCGGTAACGGACACGCCGCCCAGCAGACCCACAACACCCACGGGGCCCAGCAGCAGGCCGGTGAGGATGGGAACGATGATGGCGATCAGAGCGGGGGCGACCATCTCGTGGAGAGCGCCCTTGGTGCAGAGGTCAACGCAGGAGGAGTAATCGGGATCGGTCTCGCCTTCCATGATGCCCTTGATCTCGTGGAACTGACGGCGCACCTCAACCACGATGGACTGAGCAGCGGTCTGCACAGCGCTCATGGTCAGAGCGGAGAACACGAAGGTCAGCATGGCACCCACGAACAGGCCGACGAGGATGATGGGATTGGTCAGAGCAAAGTCCAGAGTCTCAGCGGTCTTGGTCTGCACGATGTCAACATAGCTGACAAGCAGAGCCAGAGCGGTCAGAGAAGCGGAGCCGATGGCAAAGCCCTTGCCGGTAGCGGCAGTGGTGTTGCCCAGGGAGTCGAGAGCGTCGGTGCGGTCACGGACGGACTCGGGCAGACCGGACATCTCGGCGATACCGCCGGCGTTGTCGGCCACGGGGCCGTAAGCGTCGGTGGCCAGGGTGATGCCCAGGGTGGAGAGCATGCCGACGCCGGCAATGCCGATGCCGTAGAGGCCCTTGGAGTAATCAGCAGCGCCGCCGGCGCAGAAGAAGGAAACGATAACGGCAGCAGCCACGATGAGAATGGAGGCCATGGTGGAGTTCATGCCCAGAGCCAGACCGCCGATGATGATGGTGGCGGAGCCGGTCTCGGAGGCGTCAGCCAGCTTCTGCGTGGGCTTGTAGCTGTCGGAGGTGTAGTATTCGGTGAAGTAGCCGATGGCGCAGCCGCCGACCAGACCGGCCAGAATGGCGATGTAGGGACCCCAGGTGCCCAGCAGCTTGTAGGTCAGGGGAGCAGCGAGGACAGCGGAGAGAGCAGCGGCGGTGTAGGTGCCGGTGCGGAGAGACTTGAGCAGGTCGGTCTGAGA
>JAGHSH010000278.1 GCA_018065965.1 Candidatus Apopatocola equi | reverse complement strand
TCCTTCGCCTCGGCGTACTTGCCTTCCTCCATGGGCTTGGCGGCGTTCTCAGAGCAGGGCGGCGTGGTAGAGATCGTTGCGGCTCTGTCCGCTGTCGGCGGCAGCCATGCGGCAGGCCTCCTTGAGGCTTTTGCCCTCGCTGCGGTAGCGCTCCACCAGCGTCAGGGCCTGCTCCAGCGTCAGCCGGGCTCCCTCCTGCCTGGGCGCACCCCGGATGACCAGCACAAACTCGCCCCGGGGCTTTTCCGCGCTGTATTTCTCCACCGCTGCCGACAGGGTGGTGCGCCACACCTCCTCGTGGAGCTTGGTCGGCTCCCGGCAGCGCGCCACATCCCGGTCTCCCAGCGTCTGAAGCAGATCCCGCAGGGTATCCAGGAGCTTATGGGGCGCTTCATAGAGCACCATGGTGCGCTTCTCGTCCCGCAGCTCCTCCAGATGCTCCCGGCGGCTCTTGCCGGACACGGCCAGAAAGCCCTCCATGGTGAAGCGCTGGGTGGGCAGTCCCGACATGGCCAGCGCCGTGACCACGGCGCTGGGGCCGGGCACGGAGGCAATGGGAATGCCCGCCTCGGCGCACTGCCGCACCAGATCCTCGCCGGGGTCGGAGATGGCGGGCATACCCGCATCGGTGACCAGTGCGCAGCTCTCGCCCCCCAGCAGCCGGGGGATGATGGAGGCTGCGCTCTCCAGCTTGTTGTGTTCATAATAGCTCACCAGCGGGCGTTTGATCTCAAAATGATTCAGCAGCTTCAGCGTCACCCGGGTATCCTCGGCGGCGATGAAGTCCACGCTCTCCAGTATTTCTCTGGCACGGGGCGAAAAATCCCCCAGATTGCCGATGGGCGTGCCTACCAGATACAGTGTTCCGCTCATGCTTTTCTCCTGTCTGTTTTCCGCTCACTGCCAGTGGCAGAGAGCCTTATATTCTTCGCTTTCCCGTCCGTTTTCGTCCCGGAGCAGCAGGGGCGGCTCCCAGTCCAGCCCCTCCCCGCCGTTTTTCCGGCTCTCGCAGAGGACGAGGGACGGCGCGTGCCGGGCGCTGTGCTGCACGCAGCGCAGGCGCTTTGGCTCCAGTCCCGCTCCCCGGAGCGCCGTAAGCAGCGCAGGAAAACGGGAGGCGGGATAACAGAGCGTGAAGCGGCCGCCGTTTTTCAGCAGCGACGCAGCCAAGCCGCAGAGCTCCGGCAGGCTCATGCTCTCCTGCCGCATGGTGCGGCGCACCGCATCCCCCTCCCGGCCGGAGGGCGGGAAGTAGGGCGGGTTGGTGATGACCAGATCGTAGCGCCCCCGCGCCAGCGGTATCTCCCGCATATCGCCCGCATAGACGCTGCAGCGCGATGCAAGGCCGTTGCGTTCCATATTCTCCCGGGCTGCCTCCGCCGCATCCGTCCGCAGCTCCACGGCATCAAAGCGCAGGTCGCTCCGATCCGTCAGCAGCAGCAAAGGGAGGATGCCGCAGCCCGTGCCCAGATCGGCACAGAGGGCGTTTCGCCCCGCAACGACAAAGTGGGAGAGCGAGAGGGCATCGGTCTGCACACTCTCTCCTCTATAGGTCGGGCCCGAGGGCCAAAGCTCCATCATTTCCATATTTGTATCATACATCATTTGAGC
>JAGHSH010000112.1 GCA_018065965.1 Candidatus Apopatocola equi | reverse complement strand
CCCTCGCCCAGTCCCGAGCCCACACCCGAGGTGGCGCAGAACCCCATTACGTCCATGGAGATCACCTTCCTGAACAACGGCATCGGCCCCGATGTAACGCTCAACAAGGACGGTCAGATCGCGCTGCAGCTGGAGCTGCGTACCTACCCCCAGAACGCTGACGTGAAGCAGGTCTGGTCCAGCAGCAACGAAAACATTATGACCGTGGACAACACCGGTTTTGTGCAGGTGGTGGGCGTGGATCCCGTCAACGGCAGCAATGCCACCATTAAGGTGGAATGCGGCGGTCTGGAGGCCAGCGTCATCATCCGTGTTCCCCAGTATCAGGCTCCGCACCTGAAGAACAATCTTTATAATCAGGGTTGATTCGCCCGGCTCCCTCCTCCCCGGAGGGAGCTTTTTCGGCACAGAAAAAACTTAGAAAAGCTGAAAAATACCCTTGACAAACACGGGTGTGTATAGTATACTCTCATTCGTTCGGACGATTAGCTCAGCTGGTATGAGCATCCGCTTGACGTGCGGAGGGTCACAGGTTCGAGTCCTGTATCGTCCACCATGTATACCCCTGGATTTCCTAGGAAATCCAGGGGTTTTTTGCGTTCTCCGGTAAAATCGTACCCTCTATTACCCTCTATCGACCCCTGAATCCGCATTTTTGCCGTGTTTTTCCGCCCAGAAAAATCAGAAAAAACCAACGCAAGGCGAAACGGAAAGCCCCCGTCCTTTCGGGCGGGGGCAGGAAACCGTCAATGCGTCAGCACGTATTCATTTACCCAGAGATTGATGAGCTCCGCAGCGCCGTGGTAGCCCACGAAGGGGGCACCGTAGGGATGCACCCGGTAGCCGATGTCGGGGTTGGCGATCTGGAGAGAGGTATTCTTCCCCGCCCAGAGGAGCTGTTCGCCGCTGGCCATGAGATAGCCCTTCTTATGGTTCTTCACGATGGGCATCCAGCCGTTTTCGTCCAGATAGGGGATCTCCGCCGTGGCGTGCTCGGGGCAGTCGCACCACACGTCGCCCTTATCCATCGGGATCTCCTCCATGGCGAACTTCAGAATACCCGCCACCACGTCCGCGTGGCCGCCCAGAGAGATCACCGCCTCGTCGGGGTAAGACCAGTGGTTGTTTTTCAGCGTGCGCCATGGCCGCTCGATCTGCAGGCGGAGCAGGCTCTCCTCCGCCTCGATGAACGCGGCGTCGGGCTCCCGGCCCATTGCCTCGCCCACCTGACGGAGCCAGTCGGTGGTGCCCTGAATGCCATAGGGACGGCCGTACACGTAGGGCGTGCCGAACTTCTTTTTCAGCCATTCCGCGGCAGGGATGCCCTCCCGGCGGAAAACCAGATTGATCTGCGCCTCGCCCATGCGCCGGATGTCCTCCACGGTGCAGTCCGAGGACAGCACGCAGCGGCTCTCCATGCCGAAGGCGCCCTTCATCATGCGCTTGAGCTCCAGCATATCCTCCCCGAAGTGGAAAAGGTCGGGGCAGGAGCCGACGATATTGAAGAGGGGCTTTGCGCCCGGCTCGCAGTCGATCGTGAGCTTGCTCACCAGATCGCAGAGCGCATCCTGCACGCCCTTATGCTGGGAGATGGCAAAGCTGCCGTGGCCGATGGGCACCAGCGGCACATCGAATTCCTCCTGCATGACGTTGGCGATGGCCACCAGATCGGTGCCCACCACCTCCGGCACGGCGGAGGGCTGGAGCAATATCACCTGCGGATGCTCGGAGGCGATGACCTGCCGGATGGTGTCCTCCAGCCGGTGCCCGTCGCCCATGGCGATGTCCGTTTCGTCGATATAGGTCGTATAGATGGAAGCGCCCTTCCCCTCGAAGGTTCCGGTCTGCCGCAGCAGACCGCTGCCGTAGAGGTTATGGCCCATGCAGCCGTATTCCACCACGGCGGCGTCCTTAATGCCGGAGAGCGTCCAGAAAATGCCCATTCGCCCGGAGGGCATGGGCTTAAACCGGTGCAGGCCCATAGATGTCAAAACCTCCCTGTTCCATTTTTCCCGTTTCGCGCACGGTCAGAATGCGCCGGAGAATGCCCACGGCGCGCTCGTAGCCCGTAATGCCCGAAAAGTCCGTCATTTCCTCACAGCAGGGCATACCCGGCAGCGGTTCCTTCACATAGCCCAGCGCCAGATCGGGGTGCAGCGTGTCGCGGATGACCTCCACGTCCAGCTCCTGATTCATGATGCGGGTCACGGGAGGGTCGATGCCCTTCTGCCTGAGCATTTTGACATACTGAATATCCGCCGGAAGAATATCCGCCAGATGGATGAGCAGCGGCTTCATGCCGAAATCGGAAAGATACCCGGCCAGCGCCACGGGCATATCCACCTCGGTGAGATCCGCGTAGGTGATCCCGTTGAGCTTTTCCGCTGCCTCGGCCTCCAGCTCCAGCGCCTTCTTCCGCCAGCCGTCAAAGGCTCCGGCGAGGGAGACGTTCAGTTTTTTCTCGATCTGCGCGTAGGCCGCGTCCACGTCCTCCACCCGGAAGGCATTCTGCAAAGAGATATAGGGCGTACCGAACTCCTTTTCCATGCGCTCCGCCATAGCCTGCATATAGGGGCTGATAACCAGATTGAGCGCCGCGTCGGGAGCCTCCTGAATGTCCTTCAGCGTTGCCTCGCTGGTGATATGCCGCACGCGGATGCCCCGCTCCTCCAGAGCGGAGATGATGAGGGGCAGCTTCACCGGAGAGGTCTTGCTCTTCCACGGCTCGATGAAGAGCACGTTGGCGGTCTTCGGCTCGATCTTTTCCGCCTTTTTCATCAGCGGAACCAGCGCCTCGCCCACCTTGGAGGTGCCCATGGGGGTGCCGAAATTCTTGAACTGACCCAGCGTGACGTAGGTGAGCTTCATGTTCAGCTGGGCCTGCATCTCGCTGATGATACCCTCGAAGTCCTCACCGATCAGGTCGGTGACGCAGGTAGCGACCATCATAACGGCCTCTGCGCCCTCCGCCTCCATCTGCCGCAGCGCGTCGCATACGCCCTCCCGGCAGCCGAAAATGACCTCGTTGGCGTCCAGCACGTAGAGCCAGCGCTTTTCCCCGTTCTCCCCCTCGGGCAGCGAATTGAAGCCCCGGGAGTAGGTGGCGCACTCGGGCATACAGACCATTAAATAAGAGAGCCCCGGCGTATTTTCCACGATGTTGCAGGCGATACGCATGGGACACCAGCCGCCGGAATAGACGGCGGGCGTCAGAAACTTGATATTTTTGCCGGAACGCACCGTGGAGATCCGCCGAAGATGAGAAAGATCGGCTATCATGCGTCCGCAGCCTCCTCCACCAGCTTTTTCGCCAGCCGGCGGTAGATCTCCGCCTGTTCGCTGTCGGGGAAAGCCTCGACCACGGTCTTGCCCATGGCCTCCGCCGCCTGCACCACCGGATCCCGGGGGATCTTCATGATGACCTCGGTGCCGATCTCCTCGGCGGCCTTCCGCACCAGCTCGTCCTCCTCCTCGAAGTTCTTGGAGTTCTGGATCAGACCCCGGAGAGAGGCGTAGCCCCGCTTGCCGAAGCTCTTGACCGCGTGGGAGATGTTGGTGGCGGCGTAAAGGGACATCATCTCGCCGGAGGTGACGATGCACACGTCGTCGGCATAGCCGCCGCGGATGGGCATGGCAAAGCCGCCGCAGACCACGTCACCCAGCACGTCGTAGAAGATCACATCGGGCTGGTATTCCTCGTAGGCGCCTAGCTCCTCCAGCTTTTCAAAGGCCGTGATGATACCGCGTCCCGCGCAGCCCACGCCGGGCACCGGGCCGCCGGATTCCACGCAGAAGACGCCCGAGGTGGAGCGGAAAACGATGTCTTCCAGCGTGATGTCGCCGTTTTCACGCATACTTTCCAACACGGTGGGGATGCGCTCGCCCCCGGTCAGATTGCGGGTGGAGTCGGATTTCGGGTCACAGCCGATCTGCATGACGGTGTAACCCATGGAGGCAAGAGCTGCGGACATATTGGATACGGTGGTGGACTTGCCGATGCCGCCCTTGCCGTAGACAGCGATTTTTTTCATCTTGGTGCCTCCTGTCACATATAGTATGAAATTGTCTTTTTCCCGTTCCATATCCAACGGTTTATAAGTAATATACAATTTAATTCGGTTATTGTCAATAAGTTTTCAGCTATTTGTCCAAAACCACAGGCGCATTGTGCTCTCGTCCCGGCCTGACGGGATAGCGCGGCATCTCCGGGTCGGACACAGGCGCACCTTACCGAAGATGGCGGGCGTTTCGCCATTCGCCGCTGTAGTCTGTCAGCTCATTGTTCACGCCGTCGTAAGCGTAAATAATGTGCTCACAGCCGTCCTGCGCTTTCTTTCCGCAGAAGGGGCAGCGCAGCTCGTCTTCCATCAGTTCGTCTTCGTCCATGTTTTTCTCTATCCTTTCGTCTTTATCTTCGGAGGTCAGCGCGTGCAGGAGCGCCGCGGCCCGGGCAAGCTCCGTGGGGTTTGGCACCGTCTCCCAGGACGGGAGATCGGGGCTCGGGCGGATGCGCTTACAGAGCCTGCCCCCCACAAGAACGCCGTTCTCTTCCCACAGCAGCAGCGTCAGGGAAGTGCCGGGCTCTGATCGCCGTTCTGTTCGTATGGTTCATTATGACCTGCATCATCGTCCCCATCGTTCATCTGCTGGG
>JAGHSH010000114.1 GCA_018065965.1 Candidatus Apopatocola equi | reverse complement strand
AAATAGACCAGGGCAAGAATCACAGCCCAAAAGGCCATGGTGACGAGGAAATGCCGTTCTCTCTCGATCCGGGCTTCTTTATCCATTGCTTTCTCCTTCTTTGTATTCACACGCACCGGGCAGCAGTGCGCCCTGTCCGTTCATAACTGCCTGATTGATGCTGACACTGACCACCCGGGGCTCAGAGAGCTGGGGCAGAGCCAGCGCATAGCCGTGGCTGAGGGCAAGCTCCTGCAGACGCTGCAGGTTTTCCTCGGTGTCCGTTTCCGGTTTGGCCAGCGTCCGGAGCAGATTCAGCAGAGCAGCGTCGCTCTGACCGCCCCGCAGCACATTCGTGCTGCCGTCCGCAGCCCAGAGCGCCTGCCACTGCAGAGCCGGGGAGCAGGCCGCCGGTGTTTCCACCAAAGCGGCGTCCCAGCCGTTTCCGTCCGCAAGCGCCGCTTCATATTCCTCCGGAGACGCCGGGCGGAGGATCACGGAAACGCCCCGCCGCTCCCACAGCCGCTGCAGCTGCGCAGCCACGGTGCGTCCCGCTCCGCTTTCGGGGCACAGGAGCGTCAGGTTCTCGCTTCTGTATCCGCTGTCGCGGAGCGCGTTATATACGCTCTCGTCATCTGTCGGAGTGTTCCGAAAGCCGCTGTCTGTGTTCAGCTCGGGATAATCCGGATTGCCCAGCCCCCGGCAGGCTCTGCCGCCAAGCTTCTCCGCCAGCGCTTCGCAGTCCAGGGCGGAAAACACCGCCAGTCTGGCCTTCTCATCGGCCAGCACACTGCCCTTATTCATGTTGGGCAGGAGGAAACGCCCCACGGGGCTGAAATAATCCACGGTCGTAAAGAGATCGCTGTAGCTGCCGCCGGGCAGGAAGTCCTCCGCCTCCTCATAGCTGAGACAGTCGGCCATTTCCGCCCTGCCGAGCTCCAGCGCGATGACCCGGGAGGGTGCGTCATTCATGAACAGGTATTCGATGGAGGCGGTCCGCTGGGTGTCCTCCGCAGCGCCCCGCCAGTGCTCGTTAGGCAGGAGCAGAAGACTGTCTCTCCCCTGCTCGGCGAGGCGGTAAGGGCCCGTGCCGAAGCATTCCAGAAGGCCGCCGTCCTCTCCCACTTCGCCCACAGCGGTATAGAGCGGCTGCTCACAGAGCCAGTATCGCTCCTCCCGCTCCCGGAGCTTTCGCCGGAAGCGCAGCAGCAGCGCTCCGTCCTCATCGGTCTCGGCAGAGACAAGAAGTCCGCCGAGCATCTGCCCGTAGCAGCGGGCCGCATCGACAGCCGTAAAGGGATTTCCCTCGCTGTCAGTCACATCGGGCAGCAGCGCCATGCGGTAGCACCTTCCGTCCTCGCTCAGCTCCCACGCAGCGGCAGCGAGCACAGGCACGGTCTCGCCCGCCTGCACGGCATAAAGAGTTTCATAGACCTCCGCAAAGCAGGGCGCGTCCATACCCCGGGGATACTCTGAGATCACGCGGAGGCGTTCGATACGGCTGTCCGCCGGGACGCTCTCCGGCAGCTCCGCGGAGACCTCCGGCTCGGCGGCAGGTTCCGGCGCAGCGGTGGGCGCGGTCTTTTCCGCAGGAGCCGCCGCGCAGCCCTGCAGAAGCAGTATGGCAGAAAGAAGAAGCGCTGCGGGAGCATTGTGTTTCACGGTCGTTTCACCTCTACAGCTCGTCGGAGCCGTTTTCCTTTGATAAAGTAATATT
>JAGHSH010000293.1 GCA_018065965.1 Candidatus Apopatocola equi | reverse complement strand
TCCAGGCGGGTACAAAGGCGAGCTGCTCCATGGGGAAGCCTGCATTCCGCAGAGCCTCCAGCTCCCAGCTGCCCATCAGGCAGAAGAGAGCCTCGCCCCGGGCAAAGACCTCCAGCGACTCCGCATCGCTGACAGTGTTGCAGTCTTTACCGCTCTTTGTGCCGTAGTCCAGCATGACGGTGAAGAGATCCTTGAAGTGGGCGTCCCGGTAATCGCCCACATATTTGCCGGTGAAGCTGCCGCTCTGCTGCAGCTCGGCATACATCGGCATGTTGAAGAGATACTGCGTCAGCTTCAGACCGCTGCCTTCGGCGAGAGCCATGGGAGCCCAGGCGAAGAAGCCCAGCTCGTCCTTCCGGTTGTCCACGGAGGTGGAAAAACGCCGGAGCGCCTTGAAGCCGTCCAGCGCGTCGAGGCTGTACCCTGCCTTCTCCAGCAGCTCGGTATTCACCGCCACGGCCACAGACTGCAGCTCCAGCGGCAGGCCGATGATCCGCCCCTCGCTGTCCCGGAGGGCATAGCTCCGCTCGTTCAGCAGCGCATAGGCAGCGCTCTCGCCCAGCTCGGCCAGAGAGCCGGCGCGTGCCAGCAGCGTTTCCGCATCGGCAATGAGCAGCGTTGCGTCCTCCGGCGCACTCTCCGTTACGGGGGAGCCGGTCATGGCCTCATAGCGCGCAGCGGCCTCACTCCAGAGACCGTTCGTGCGCACGCCGGTCTCCACAGAGGCATCGGCCTGCCGCAGCTCGGCCATGGGCTGGGGGGTGGACTCCACCGGGGCCGGAGCCGCGGGAGCTTCCGCAGCGCCGCAGGCACAGAGGGAGAAAAGCATCAGAAAAGCCAGCAGGGCGGCTGTTGTTTTTTTCATAAAAGGTCACATCTCCGAAAAATGATTTACACTATATTTAACGGCATTTTCCCCCCAAAGTCAAGACCCAAGCGGAGAATGCGGACGGCGCACCCGTAAATCTGGTAAAAAAGGTTTGATTTTTCTCGTTTACTCCCGCCCCGGCGGCTCATACTGACGGAGCGTGAACAAGGACGCAAAGGAGGGAAAAATATGCAGAAAAGAAAAAGAGCGGCGGCGCTGGCATTGCTGTGGGCGCTGCTGCCCTGCACCCGGGCGCTGGCGCTCTCTCCCGGAGATACCCTGACGGGAGTGGGCCGCGTGATCGCCATCGAGCTGGAGACCGACGGCGTGATGGTGGCGGGCTTCGCGCCCGTGGACACAGACAGCGGCAGCGTCAGCCCCGGCGCAGAGGCGGGACTGCAGAGCGGCGACAGGATCGTTTCCGTGAACGGCGAGAACATCAGCGATGACGAGAGCCTGCTGCAGGCGCTGGAGCGGAGCGAGGGCAGCGTGGAGCTGCGTATCGACCGGCAGGGCAGCGAGAGCAGCGTGCAGCTCACGCCGGCGCGGGGAAAGGACGGCAGGAGCCATCTGGGGCTGTGGCTGCGCAGCGGCATCAGCGGCGTGGGCCCCGTGACCTTTCAGGACCCTGCACCCGGCGTTTACGGCGCGCTGGGTCACGGCGTAGGCGACGATACCGGGGATGTGCTCACGCCCATCCGGGGCGGCTCCGTGGGTCGGGCGCAGGTGGAGAGCGTGGTGCCCGGGAAAAGCGGCAGCACCGGCGAGCTGGTGGGCGTACCCGAAGGGGATGTGCTGGGCGATGTACGGCAGAACAGCCCTCAGGGTATCTTCGGCGTGGCGGCCGAGATGGAGGGAGAGAGCTACCCCGCCGCTGCGGAAAGTGAGATCAGTCTGGGCGCCGCAGAGATCCTCTGCACCGTGGAGGGGGCGGAGCCCCGGCTCTATGGGGTGGACATCACCCGCATCGACAGCGGCAACGGCGGTCGGGCGCTGAGCCTCCGCGTCACCGATGCGGAGCTGCTGGAAAAGACCGGCGGCATCGTGCAGGGCATGAGCGGCAGCCCCATCCTGCAGGACGGAAAGCTGGTGGGGGCGGTGACCCATGTGCTGGTGGAGGATCCCACCAGAGGTTACGGCATCACCCTTGAGAGTATGCTCAATGCCTGCAGCGTGGCCTGAAACGGGGAGGGGCAGCCGCCTCTCCCCTCCGTTTGGCTGTAAAAGGACTTGCAATCCGCAAAAAAAGCGTGTATATATAGGAAAAAAAGAAATTGGCGGAGTCGGAATGCGGATAGCTTCTCCCTCTGCCTGCGGAAGCTGCCATGGAAATTCACGGAATTCAAAAGCTGACCCTGCTGGACTATCCGGGTCATACGGCCTGCACGGTCTTTCTGGGCCGCTGCAACTATCGCTGCCCCTTCTGCCATAACGCCTCACTGGTGCTGCACCCCAACGACCAGCCCAGCGTGGAGAGCGCCGAGCTCTTCACTCTGCTGGAGCGGCGCAGAGGACTGCTGGACGGTGTGTGCATCACCGGCGGCGAGCCCACGCTGCAGCGGGATCTGCCGGAGCTCTGCGCGGAGATCCGGGAGCGGGGCTTTTTGGTGAAGCTGGACACCAACGGCACGAATCCGGCCATGCTTGCCTCCCTCACGGAGCGGGGGCTGGTGGACTATGTGGCCATGGATATCAAGTCTTCCCGGGAGCACTACGGCCGGCTCTGCGGCATCGAGCCCTATGACACGGCACCGGTGGAGGAGAGCGCGGCGCTGCTCATGGCGGGAAAAATATCCTATGAATTTCGCACGACCCTTGTCCGGGAGCTGCACGAGCAGGCGGATATGGAGGCCATCGGTACCTGGCTCAAAGGGGCAAAGGCCTATTATCTGCAGGGATTTCGGGACTCCGGCGATTTGATCTGCCCGGGTCTTTCCGGCTTTGAGGCACAGGAAATGGAAGCCTATTTCAATATTCTTAGGCGCTATATCCCGAATGCGCAGGTTCGGGGCGTGGAGTAAGTCAAGCCAAAAATAACACAAATTTTCGCCTATATTTTGTGTCAAATCGGCGAAATACAGAAAAATGCGCACCATATATTGACGGTGCGCTTTTTCTATGCTAACATATCCATGCCCTTGAGAAAGGGTAAAGAAAAGTTTCAATCCGGTTAAGAAATATTCATGGACTTGACATAATACGTCCTGAATTGCACATAAAGGGGAGAATTGTATGTATAACGTAAAAAAGAGAGACGGACGGGTCGTTGACTTTGAGATCAGCAAGATCGCAGAGGCCATGAAGAAGGCCTTTGTCGCTACCGATACCGAATATACCGAGGACGTGGTGGACTTCCTTGCCCTGAAGGTCACCGCGGATTTTCAGGATAAGATCCAGGACGGCGTGATCACCATCGAGGACATTCAGGACAGCGTGGAGAACGTGCTCATCCGCGCCGGCTACGAGACCGTGGCCAAGGCCTACATTCTCTACCGCCAGCAGCACCGGAAGCTGCGCAATGTCAGCGAGACCGTGCTGGACTACAAGGCCACGGTGGATAACTATCTGAAGATCAACGACTGGCGCGTGAAGGAGAACTCCACCGTTACCTACAGTGTGGGCGGTCTGATCCTCTCCAATTCCGGCGCCATCACCGCCAATTACTGGCTCAGCGAGGTCTATGACAAGGAGATCGCCGATGCCCACGCCAACTGCGATCTGCACCTGCACGATCTGAGCATGCTCACGGGCTACTGCGCGGGCTGGTCTCTCCGCCAGCTGATCCAGGAGGGTCTGGGCGGCGTGACCGGCAAGATCACCTCCAAGCCTGCCAGCCACCTGATCACCCTCTGCAATCAGATGGTCAACTTCCTGGGCATCATGCAGAACGAGTGGGCCGGTGCGCAGGCCTTCTCCAGCTTCGACACCTATCTGGCTCCCTTTGTGCGGGTGGACAACCTGACCTACAAGGAGGTCAAGCAGGCGGTGCAGGCCTTCATCTTCGGTGTGAACACGCCCTCCCGCTGGGGCACGCAGGCGCCCTTCTCCAACATCACGCTGGACTGGACTGTCCCCAACGACATGAAGGATATGCCCTGCATCGTGGGCGGCAGGGAGATGGACTTCACCTACGGCGAGTGCCAGGAAGAGATGAACTTGGTCAACCGCGCCTTCATCGAGTGCATGATCGAGGGCGACGCCAACGGCCGCGGCTTCCAGTACCCCATCCCCACCTATTCCATCACCCGCGACTTCGACTGGTGCGACACGCTCAACAACCGTCTGCTCTTTGAGATGACCGCCAAGTACGGCACCCCCTATTTCTCCAACTACATCAACTCCGACATGGAGCCCAGCGACGTGCGCAGCATGTGCTGCCGCCTGCGTCTGGATCTGCGCGAGCTGCGCAAGAAGTCCGGCGGCTTCTTCGGCTCCGGCGAAAGCACCGGCAGCGTGGGCGTTGTCACCATCAATATGCCCCGTCTGGCCTATCTGAGCGCCACCGAGGAGGAGTTCTTCAAGCGTCTGGACCGGATGATGGACATCGCCGCCCGCAGCCTGAAGATCAAGCGCGACGTCATCACCAAGCTGCTGGATGCGGGACTCTACCCCTACACCAAGCGCTATCTGGGCACCTTCGCCAACCACTTCAGCACCATCGGTCTGGTGGGTATGAACGAGGCCTGCCTGAACGCCAGGTGGGTCGGCAAGGATCTGACCTGCGAGGAGAGCCAGCAGTTCACGATCAAGACCCTCAACCATATGCGCGAGCGCCTCAGCGACTATCAGGAGCTCTACGGCGACCTCTACAACCTGGAGGCTACCCCCGCCGAGTCCACCTCCTACCGTCTTGCCAAGCATGACAAGAGCCGCTACCCCGACATCATCACCGCCAACATGAACGGCACTCCCTACTACACCAACAGCTCTCACCTGCCCGTGGGCTACACCGAGGACATCTTCAGCGCTCTGGACATTCAGGACGAGCTGCAGACCCTCTATACCTCCGGCACGGTGTTCCACGCCTTCCTGGGCGAGAAGCTCCCCGACTGGAAGGCTGCCGCCAATCTGGTGCGGAAAATCGCCGAGAATTACCGTCTGCCCTACTACACCATGAGCCCCACCTATTCCGTCTGCCCCGATCACGGCTATCTGAGCGGCGAACAGTATTCCTGCCCCCACTGCGGCAAGAAGACCGAGGTCTACTCCCGCATCACCGGCTACTACCGTCCCGTGCAGAACTGGAACGACGGCAAGGCGCAGGAGTTCAAGGACCGCAAGGTCTATGACATCGGCAACTCCCGCTTCACGCCCAAGACTGAGGCCGCCCTGCAGACCGCTCAGGCGGAGCAGTCTGCTGCCCCCGCTGCGGAGAGCGGAGAGACGCGGGCCGTCCTCTTCGCCCGGGTGACCTGCCCTAACTGCCGCGTGGCAGAGAGCCTGATGGATCGGGCCGGCTTCGGCTACGAAAAGCTCATCGCCGAGGAGAATCCCGAGCTCTGCGTGAAATACGGCATCACCGGTGCGCCCACACTGGTGCTTGTTCGGGGCGACAGCTTCGAGAAGTTCTACGGCGTCAGCGAGATCAAGAAGGTCATCAAGGAGCAGAACATCAAGGAAGCGTAAAGAGCAGAAAAAACTGAATTATCAGGGGCTGTGCAAAAAGTCCTCGTCATTCAAGTGATTGAAATGTCAGGAGTTTTTGCACAGCCCTTACTGTCTCTATAG
>JAGHSH010000088.1 GCA_018065965.1 Candidatus Apopatocola equi | reverse complement strand
GCTTTTTTCATGCTTTCTTTTTTCGGAGCAGCAGAGCCGTGACGGCACGGACGGCGGACAGAGTAAGGATGGCGGTGATCATAAGGTTCTCCCGCTGCCGCTTTGCCTGCTGCCGAGCCTCTGCCTCCTGCCGGGCCTGCTCGTCCAGAGCCTTCTGCTGCGCCTGCTCACGCAGCTGATCTTCCTCGGCGAGACGCTGCTGCCGCTTCGCCTCTTCCTGCTCCTGCTCTGCGCGCAGCCGCTCTTCCTCGGCCTCCATTCGGCCGTCCAGCGTAAGAGCGTAGTCGGCAAAGAAAACGGCAAGGTCTTCAATTGCCTCCAGCTGCCCCTTCATGCTGCCGCACATGACCACAAGGATGATAGGGTGAGGCGTCCGGATCACTCCGGCTGTGTGCAGCACGCCCTCATACTGGCCGTACTTCTGGGCGACCTCCAGACTCGGATCCAGCTTCGAGCGGAAGAAGCTGCCGGGGGCTGCTTCGCTGAGATAGTCCAGCACCCGGGGGAAACGCTCGCTCTGCTGATAGAGCGTGAGGAAGGTGTTGAGAACGTAGCGGGGCGTGAAGGTGTATTTACTCTCAAGGGCGTACTGCTCTTCCTCGGAGTAGCCGCTGTAGAGTCCGAAGGCCCGGTGCCCGTAGCAGAGCTCCGTGTCATGAAGAACCAGAGCGCCGGCGGTGTCGTTGCTGGAGTTCACAAGGGTCAGCCGCACCAGCTCGTCCAGCTCGCGGCCGGCGATCCTCTCGTCCCAGCTCAGTTCTCCCTGACTGACCAGCTCCGCATAGCGCATGCACACAGGAACCTTGTACAGACTGGCGGAGTAAAAGGGGGCTTCAGGGTGGAGATAATAGGTCTCCCCGGTGCCGGAATAGTAAAAGGCCAGACCGAAGTTGCTCTCCGAAGCGCCCCAGCGCTCCAGAGAGGGGGAGAGCAGCTCGTCCAGCTCTTCGCCGTCCAGTACGGAAATACCGCTATCAGCCAGAGTGGGCAGCGTCAGCAGAGCGCCCAGCAGACGGAAAAGAATCAAAAACCGTATCTTTCTCATTTTTTCCGATCCCATCTCTTTTTCTTTCCCTATCATACGCCGGTTTTCGGCGAAAGTAAAGGAAAAAGCGCACAGCGGAGATTTTCCTTGCCTGTGAGAGAAAGATGCGTTATAATGACTTCACAGAGTAGAACGAACTCGTTTTCAGGAGAGAAAGGATCGTGCTGTATGAAAGTTACATTTCTCGGTGCCCAGCATGAGGTCACCGGCAGCTGTACCCTTCTGGAGGCCGGCGGAGAATACGGCCTCGTAGATATGGGAATGGAGCAGGGCAGAGACTACTATGTGAACCAGGAACTGAGTGTCATGCCCGGCGCCATCAGCTTTGTACTTCTGACTCATGCACATGTGGATCATTCCGGCCGTCTGCCGCTGCTCTATAAAAACGGTTTTGACGGGCCGATCTATGCCACGGAGGAAACCTGCAATCTTGCCCGGATCATGCTCCTTGACTGCGCTCACATTCAGGAGAGCGATGCCGAGTATGAAAACAAGAAGAACAAGCGCGCCGGCAGACCGCTGGTGGAGCCCCTTTTTGATACGAAGGATGCGGAAACGGCCATCGAGCATCTGCGTCCCGTGCCCTATGGGGAGCTGCTTCAGATCAGTGACTGCTATTCCGTGCGCTTCTCGGACGTAGCCCATCTGCTGGGCTCTGCCTGCATCGAGGTCTGGCTCAAGGAGGGCGATACGGAGAAGAAAATGGTCTTTTCCGGGGATGTGGGCAACATCAATCAGCCCATCATCCGCAATGTGCCCATGACCGTGGCCGAGGCCGACTACGTGATGGTGGAATCCACCTACGGCGACCGCCTGCACGATCGGAGCCATGCGCCCATTTCCGTGCTGGCAGAGTATATCCAGAAGACCCTTGACCGGGGCGGCAATGTGATCATTCCCTCCTTTGCCGTGGGCCGGACGCAGGAAATGCTCTATTTTATCCGCGAGATCAAGGAAAAGGGCATGGTCACCGGCCATGACGGCTTCCCTGTGTATGTAGACAGCCCCATGGCCAACGAGGCCACGGCCATCTATCAGCAGTGCGATACCGGGTGTTTGGATGACGAGACCCGCGCCATGGTGGAGCAGGGGATCAACCCCATTTGGTTCGACGGTCTGCGCATGACCCTCTCCAGCGAGGATTCCAAGGCGCTCAACGCCGAGCCCACCCCGAAGGTCATCATATCGGCCTCCGGTATGTGCGACTCCGGCCGTATCCGTCATCATCTCAAGCATAATCTCTGGCGGGCGGAGTCCACGGTGCTTTTCGTTGGCTACCAGTCCGAGGGTACGCTGGGCCGCAAGCTCTATGACGGCGCGGAAACGGTCAAGCTCTTTGGCGAGGAGATCGAGGTTCACGCCGAGATCGGGCTGCTCCCCGGCAAGAGCGGACACGCTGACCGCGACGGTCTGATGAACTGGCTGCGTGGCTTTGAAAAGGCTCCGAAGATGATTTTCGTCAATCACGGCGAGGATTCCGTGACCGACAGCTTTGCTGAGTACATTATGCAGAATCTGGGCTGGAACGCATTTGCCCCCTTCTCCGGCACCGTATTCGATCTGGCCGAGGGCTGCTTTGTCGAGGCGCCCGAGGGCATCCCCATTGTGAAGAAGAGCACACAGCGGTCTCAGGGCGGCAGTGAGGCTGCGGAGCTTTATACAAAGCTCTGTGCCGCCGGAGACAGCATTGCCCGTCTGATCCGGGAATCCCGGGGCTACAGCAATAAGGAGCTCCGTTCCCTCACTAAGGAACTGGAGAACATTTTTAAGAGATACAGGTAATAAGAAATCGTATTGGGATTAGGAGAAACAGGAGAAAACTGTTATGTGGTTTTGGTTCGCACTATGTACTTTGCTGGCGTGGAGCGGCTCGGACTTCATGTCCAAGCTCGGCTGCGGAGAGAAGGAGGATAAGACCTCCCACTGGAAGATGATCACGGCCGTGGGCTTCGTGATGGGTCTCCATGCGATCTACCAGCTGCTCTTTGCCGACGTGGAGTTTACGCTCTCCGTTATGCTGACCTATCTGCCCGTTTCCGCGCTATATATCGGCTCCATGGCCATCGGCTATTTCGGTATGCGCTATATCGAGCTGTCCATTTCCTCGCCCATTATGGCCTGCTCCGGGGCAGTGGTGGCCGTGCTCACCATCTGCGTGGACGGCATCAGCGAGGATGTCCCGCCTCTGGCGCTGGCAGCTGTCGCTCTGGTGTGTGTCGGCGTGTTCGGCCTGAGTCTGACCGAGAGCCGTGAGGATGAAGCCCTCCGCGCCGAGCGGCTGAAGGAGGGCAACCGGCAGTATGCCAAAAGCGTGCTGGCCATCGCCCTTCCGCTGCTCTACTGCGCCATCGACGCTCTGGGCACCTTTGCCGACAGCCGCGTCCTCATGACGCTGGACGAGGACAGCGCCAACGTGGCCTATGAGCTGACCTTCCTCTTTGTGGGCCTCTGCGCCGCCGTGTATATCTACGGTGTGAAGAAAGAACCCTTCCTGCCCAAAAAGGAAGCGCCCCGCTATCTGGGCGGCGTTTTTGAGACCATCGGCCAGTTCTTCTATGTGATGGCGCTGGCCGATACGGAGCATGTGGCCTTCTCCGCACCCATCATGGGCTCCTACTGCGTGGCCAGTATGCTCTGGGGCAGAGTGTTCCTGCGGGAGAAGCTCTCAAAGAAGCACTACTTCTATGTGCTGCTGGTGTTGGTGGCCGTGGTGATCCTGGGAATTCTGGATTTGTGAGCGATTTTTTCAATTTTGCTCTTTTCAAACCGGATAATTTGTTATATGATATCAAAAATGCTGTTTAAGGGGGAACCTTTTTCCTATGGGCACAGAAAAAGCGCGGTATAAGCGCGTGCTGCTGAAGCTCAGCGGCGAGGCTCTGGCGGGCGAAGCCGGAACGGGTCTTGATTTCCAGGTCATGAAGGACGTCTGCACCGTTGTGGGCAAATGCGTGGCCGAGGGCGTCGAGGTCGGCGTCGTGGTCGGCGGCGGCAACTTCTGGCGGGGCATCAAGAACGGCGAAGGCGAAATGGAACGCGCCCGGGCCGACTATATGGGCATGATGGCCACGCTCATGAACTGCCTTGCTCTGCAGGACGTGATGGAGCAGTGCGGCGTGAAGGCAAAGGTGCAGACCGCCATGAACGTGCAGTTCGTGGGCGAGACCTTCGATGCCTTCAAGGCCGATGAATACCTGAAGAACGGCACAGTCGTCATCTTTGGCGGCGGTACCGGCAGCCCCGATTTTTCCACGGCCACGGGCGCGGTGCTTCGGGCTGCGCTGATCCATGCGGATGCGATCCTGCTGGCCAAGAATGTGGACGGCGTATATAATGCCGATCCCAAGCTCGATCCCAATGCCGTGCGCTATGATGAGCTCAGCTACGATCAGGTGCTCTCTCAGCATCTGGCCGTTATGGACTCCACCGCCACCTGCATGGCCATGGATAACCACATCCCCGTTTTCGTTTTTGCTCTGAAGGATCCCGAGAATATTCTGCGTGCCGTCAACGGCGAGGCCATCGGCACCGTAGTACGATAAGAAAAACAAGGAGGAATTTCCAATGTCCGAACTTTCCGAATTCAAGCAGAAAATGGTTAAGACCACCGAGGTTCTTGCCACTCAGTTTGCCTCTGTCCGTGCCGGCCGCGCCAATGCCGCCGTGCTGGATCAGATTTCCGTTGATTACTACGGTACCCCCACTCCCATCAAGCAGATCGCGGCCATCGCCTCTCCCGATGCCCGCACCCTGACCATCCAGCCCTGGGACGCCACCTCTCTCAAGGCCAATGAGAAGGCCATCCTCACCAGCGAGCTGGGCATCAACCCCCAGAACGACGGCCGCATGATCCGTCTGGTGTTCCCGCAGCTGACCGAGGAGCGCCGCAAGGAGCTGGCCAAGCAGGTTCGCAAGTACGGCGAGGAGGGTAAGGTCGCCGTCCGTAATGTCCGCCGCGATGCGCTGGATAAGTTCAAGAAGCAGCAGAAGAAGTCCGAGATCACCGAGGACGACTACAAGGTGCTGGAGAAGGATCTGCAGAAGCTCACCGACGACTATATCAAGGAAGTCGATAAGCTGACCGAAGCCAAGGAAAAAGAACTCTTCTCGATCTGATGAAAACTGACATGGGTCTGCCCCATGACAACATGGTGGGGGATAGGGCGAATATCCCTCACCATGTTGCCATAATTATGGATGGAAACGGCCGCTGGGCAAAGAAACGGGGCCTGCCCCGCACAGCCGGCCACAAAGCGGGCGCTGAGACCTTCCGCACTATCGCCGGACACTGCAGGGATCTGGGCATGGACTACTTTACGGTCTATGCTTTTTCCACGGAGAACTGGAAGCGTCCCGCCGAGGAGGTGGAGGCCATCATGGGTCTGCTGGAAAAGTATCTGATCGACTCCGTCAACGAGATGGAGGAGGACAGGATCCGTCTGAAATTCTTCGGAGACACCTCCGTACTCACGCCCCGGCTGCAGGAGCTCATCCGGCGCACCGATGAGATCGCCGAGCGGCTTCCGGGCTGCTTTCACGCCAATGTCTACGTGAATTACGTCGGCAGAGTCGAGATCCTCCGGGCTGCCCGGGCGTTGGCAGCCTCCGGCGGGTAATGGACGGAGGAGGCGCTTTCCGCACATCTGGACTCCCGGGGCATCCCCGACCCCGATATTATCATC
>JAGHSH010000239.1 GCA_018065965.1 Candidatus Apopatocola equi | reverse complement strand
GTACCGTCGCCGCCGAAGGTCACCAGCAGTCCGGCATTTTTCACGGCAAGGGGAAGCGGAAGCGTCTCCGCAGGCAGAGGCAGCGTCCCTTCGTATTTCTCGGCAAAGATGGGCGAGACGATTGGGGTGAAGCCGCACTCCCGGAGCAGCTCCGCACAGTAGAGCGCCGTATGGAGTCCCTCATCCCGAAACGGATTGGAGGCCAGAACGATATGTCCCTGCATACCTCAGCTCTCCTTCCCATGGGCGGCATGGGAGGCCTCTACCAGTGCGTGGATGTCGGGCGAAATGCTCTCCCCGCCGTTTTTCTCCAGCCATGCCAGATATTCAATATTTCCCTCGGGGCCGCGGATGGGAGAGAAATCCAGTCCCTTCAGCGTAAAGCCGGCCTCGGCGGAAAAGCTCAGGAAATCCCGCAGCACTTCCTCATGAACAGCGGGATCCCGCACCACGCCCTTTTTGCCGACCTTTTCCTTGCCGGCCTCGAACTGAGGCTTCACAAGGCACACGGCATAGCCGTGCTCCCGGAGCAGACCGTACATGGCAGGGAGCACCAGCCGCAGGGAGATGAAGCTGAGATCGGCAGTTGCCAGATCGATCTCGTCCGGCACCTGCTCGTGGGTGACATAGCGCACGTTCGTTCTCTCCATGCAGACCACCCGTTCATCCTGCCGGAGCTTATAGGCCAGCTGACCGTAGCCCACGTCGATGGCATAGACCTTCGCCGCTCCGTTCTGCAGCATCACATCCGTGAAGCCGCCTGTGGATGCGCCGCAGTCGGCGCAGATCCACCCCGCAGGCGCAAGGGAAAAGACCCGCAGCGCCTTTTCGAGCTTCAGCCCGCCGCGGCTCACATAGGGGATGGCGTCACCCTTGAGAATGACCTCCGCATCCTCAGCCACGGAGGTGCCCGGCTTGGTCTCCTTCTGTCCGTTCACAAATACCAGTCCGGCCATGATACTGGTGCGGGCCCTCTCCCGGGAGGGGGTGAGTCCCCGGTCATATACCAGCTGGTCAAGTCTTACTTTCTTCATGGAGCAGCTCCTTTGCGGCCTGCACAATGGCCGCGGCGTCGATTCCCAGCTCCCGGCGCAGGGAGGGAATGTCGCCCTGTTTTACGATCCCGCTGCCGAGATCGAGAATCCGTGCCCCCCGGAGGACTATACCGTCCATGGCGGCCTCGGCGAGAAGCTCTGCAGCCACGCTGCCCGGACGGCAGCTCTCGGCGCAGAAGAGGAAACGCTGCGTTTTCCGCAGGGAGGCAAGTACCGCCTCCGTATCCAGCGGGCTGAGGGAATTGAGCTTGATCAGCTCGCACTCCACACCGCTTTCCGCCAGCGTCTGCGCAGCGGAAAGGGCTTCATTGATCACGGTGCCGAAGCTGACAAGGGTCACGTCTCCGCCGCTGCGCAGGAGCGTGGAGGGCTTCGGGTCATAGTCGCCCTGCCACACGCCCTCGCTGCCCCGGGCATAGCAGATAGCCACAGGGCCGCTGCACTGCTCCAACGCGAAGCGGAGCATGCCGCGAAGCTCGGCAAAGGAGGCCGGCTCCAGCACGGTCATGCCCGGCACGGTACGAAGATACGAAGCATCGAAGCTGCCCTGATGGGTCTCGCCGTCTGCGCCCACAAGTCCGCTTCTGTCCACACAGAAAACCGCATGGAGACCCAGCAGCGCGATGTCCTCGATGAGCATATCATATGCGCGCTGGAGGAAGCTGGAATAAACCGCAAAGACCGGAACCATACCCTGCTTGGCAAGACCGCCGCACATGGCGGCGCCGTGTCCCTCGGCAATGCCCACATCGAAGAAGCGATCCGGGTATTTCTCCGCAAAGGAAGTGAGTCCCGTCCCGTCTGCCATGGCAGCCGTAACGGCGCAGATGCGCGGATCCTCCGCGGCAAGGCGGAGCAGCTCCTGACCGAACACGGCGGAAAAGTCCGTTTTCTTGGGAGCCGTTTTACCGGTGATAGGGTCAAAGGGCCCCACGCCGTGATATTTTGCCGGGTCGCGCTCCGCAAAATCTATCCCCTTGCCCTTTTTGGTGAGGACATGGAGCAGCACCGGCTTTTTGAGATCCCGGGCCCAGCGAAGCTGCGTTTCCAGCTCCCGGACATTATGCCCGTCCACCGGGCCGATATAATACAGCCCCAGAGAATCAAACAGATTGCCCGGCAGGACTCTGTCCTTGATCC
>JAGHSH010000189.1 GCA_018065965.1 Candidatus Apopatocola equi | reverse complement strand
CTCCTCCACCAGCAGCTGGAAGATCGGGGGCAGGCAGAAAAAGCCCATGGCGCGGACAGCGCCGATGATGGCGGCGCGGACGTTTTTGTGGTTCTCCATCCGGGGAGACACGGCCACAAAGCCGATGCGGCAGCCGGGCAGAGACATGGACTTGCTGAAAGAGTAGGCATAGACCGTGTTCTCATAGAACGCGGGGATGAAGGGCACCTCCACGCCGCCGTAGACCAGCTCCCGGTAGGGCTCATCGGCCAGAATGTAGATGGGATGACCGTATTCCGCACTCTTGCGGTGCAGAAGAGCAGAGAGCGCCTCAATGCTCTCCCGGCTCAGCACAGCGCCGGAGGGGTTGTTGGGGGAGTTGAGGATCACCAGCACGGTTTTGGGCGTCAGTGCCTTTTCAAAGCCCTCCGCATCGAACTGGAAGGTATCGGGCAGGCAGGGCGCCACATTCATCTTGCCGCCTGCGTGCTCCACGTACACGTGATATTCCGTGTAGCAGGGGGCGGTGGTCAGAACCTCCTCACCGGGGCTTACCAGCGCTGCCACGGCCATGGACAGAGCACCCGCCGCACCATGGGTCATGCACACATCCTCCTTGGCATAGGGGATGCCAAAGCTGTCGCGGAGGTACTGCGCCACGCGCTCCCGGGTGGATTCCATGCCGGGAGAGGGAGCGTAGGTGAAGAGCTGGGTGGGCGTCAGCTCCTCCTGCAGCCGCCGGAAGGTATCCAGTACCTTTTTGGGAGGCTCGGCGCTGGGAGCACCCAGCGTGAAATCGTAAACATTCTCGGCGCCGATCTCCTTGGCACGCCGTGCGGCATAGGCGGAGAGCTCACGGATGGGCGAACCGTAGTTGCCCCAGCTGATGTACTTTTCCTGAATCATATCTATTCTCCTCCGGATAATAATGTCGTGGAAAGGGCGGCGCTCACGGCCTTGCTGCCTGGCGGACTCTTTCGATGCGAGGAGCAAGGGCGGCAAACTCCTCACAGGAGAGAGCCTGCAGAGCATCGCTGCGGGCGTGGAGCGGGTCGTTGTGGACCTCTATGAGCAGTCCGTCCGCGCCGGCGGCTGCCGCCGCCAGCGAAGCGGCGGGCACCAGAGAGGCCAGACCCGTGGCATGGCTGGGATCGGCGATCACGGGCAGGTGGGTCAGCTCCCTGGCAAGGGGGATGGCCGAGAGGTCAAAGGTATAACGGGTGGCGCTGTCAAAGCCGCGGACGCCCCGTTCACAGAGAATGACCTGCTCGTTGCCCCCGGCAAGAATATACTCGGCGCTCAGCAGCCACTCCCGCACCGTGGCGGCCGGGCCGCGCTTGAGCAGAATGGGCTTGCGAGTGCGGGCAGCCTCCCGGAGCAGATCGTAGTTCTGCATATTTCTTGCGCCGATCTGCAGAATGTCAATATCGTCGAAGTATTCCAGCTCCCGCACGCCCATGACCTCGGAGCAGAGGGGCAGGCCGGTCTCCGCTTTGGCCAGCGAGAGCAGCCGCAGCCCCTCCTGCCGCAGCCCCTGAAAGGCGTAGGGAGAGGTGCGGGGCTTATAAGCGCCTCCCCGCAGCACTGTGGCTCCGGCAGCTTTCACGGCTTTGGCAACGGTGAGCAGCTGCTCCTCACTCTCCACGGAGCAGGGGCCGGCCATCAGGGCAAAGGCTCCTCCGCCCACGGCGGCGGAGCCGAAGCGCACCACGCTGTCCTCTTCGTGAGCAGAGCGGGAAACAAGGAGACAGGGCTCGTCTCCGGCAATCACGGCGTCCACCGCGGCAAAGCGCCGGAGCGCGGCAGCGTCTACGGGCAGTTCGGCAGGGAGCAGCAGCGCATGGCCGCGCTGTTCAAAGCAGATCCCCTCTTCCTGCAGAAAAGCGAGCAGGGGTGCGGGGTCTGCGCTTTTATGTAAGGTAATGATCATGGCAAGAACCTGCCTTGAGCTTTTTTCCTGCCAGTATACAACTTTTTTTCGTCCTTGTACAGATTTCTTTTCCCCTGTAAGGGGAAAAAAGGTATATATAAATAGGTATCGGCAAAAAATTTACGAATTGCCTCTTGACAAATGCGCTTCCAGCGTGCCAATATTTTAGCGAAATCATACTTTGCAATTCGGAGTACACAGATATGGAACTCATTACCTCCCGGAAAAATGCACGGATCCGTCACTTCCGCAGCCTTGCTTCAGACAGGGCCTACCGACGGGAGCAGGGGGAATTCCTCTGCGACGGGATCAAGCTTCTCCGGGAGGCGCTTCAGTTCGGCGCGGAGGTCACCCATGTTCTCACGACCGAGAACACGGCAGGGGAGCTCCCCGCCGGGGTGCAGGCGTCTCTGATCGACCGGGAGCTGCTGCGCTATGTCTCCCCGCTGGAGAACAGCCCCGGCCCGGTCTTTTCCGTCCGGCAGAACAGCAAGGCGCTGCCGGAGAGGCCGGAGCGGGTGATGGTGCTGGAGAACGTGCAGGATCCCGGCAACGTTGGCACGGTGCTGCGCACGGCGGCGGCCTTCGGCATGGATCTTGTGCTGCTCTGCGGAGAGTGCGCCGACCCCTATAACCCAAAGACCGTCCGCTCCACCATGGGCGCTATGTTCCGGCAGCGCTTTGCCCTCATCGAGCGCCGGGAGCTTCCCGCGCTGCTGGCAGACTGGGAGCTTCCGCTCTACGGGGCTGCGCTCAGCGACCGCGCCCGGGACATCGGGGACTACAGTCTCTCCCGCTGCGCCGTGGCGGTGGGCAACGAGGGGCACGGTCTCAGCCGGGAGCTGTTGGAGCTCTGCACCGGGGAGCTGATCATCCCCATGGCTCCCGACAGCGAATCCCTGAACGCCGCGGTGGCGGCCGGCGTGATCATGTGGGAAATGAAAAAACAGAGCGGGAGGTGAGCGCTTCTGGCTGCATTGAAATACTGGGTCTGGCTATCTTCTCTGCGGGGTCTGAGCGCCGGAGCGGCCAAAGCCGCCGTGGAGGCTCTCGGCGGGCCGCTGGAGGTGTATTTTGCCACCCGCAGCGCCTATGACGCCATCGAGTCCCTAAGCGCGAAGGACAAGGACGCACTGATGAACAAAAGCTGCGCGGAGGCGAGCCGTATTCTGGCGGCCTGTCAGGATCGGGGTATCCGTATTCTCACCGCCGCCGATGGGGACTATCCCCAGCGCCTGAGTCAGCTCCATGACGCGCCGCAGGTGCTCTATGTCCGGGGGCACATGCCGCCGCTGGACGATATGCCCGCCATTGCTCTGGTGGGCACCCGCAAATCCAGTCCCTACGGGGAAAAGATGGCCGCCGATCTGGGCTATCAGCTGGCAAAGGCCGGCGCCGCCGTGGTCACGGGTATGGCAAAGGGCAACGACGCCGCTGCCGCCCGGGGCGCACTGATGGGCGGGGGCTGCTGCGTGGGCGTGCTGGGCACGGCCATCGATGTGGATTACCCGGCGGAAAACGCCGCTCTCATCCGGGACGCGGCTGCAACGGGCTGCATCCTCAGCGAATTTCCCCCCGGCAGCAAGGGCGCGGACTTTCCCCGGCGAAACCGGATCATCAGCGGCCTCTGCTGCGGCGTCTGCGTGGTGGAGGCTCCGGCGAAAAGCGGCGCTCTGATTACCGCCGCCCTTGCTCTGGAGCAGGGGCGGGACATCTTCGCCGTACCCGGCAACGCGGATAATCCCAACTGCGCGGGCAGCAATGCCCTCATCCGGGAGGGCGCACGGCTGGTGAGCAGCGGCGCCGAAATTCTGGAGGAGTATGCGGGACTTTTTGAGATCGACCCCGCGCCTCCGGCAGAATCAGACGCCCCTATGAGCTGTCAGAATCCCCCGTTGACAAGCAGGAAGCAAACGACTATATTAACGGGGAGAGAGAAACGGCGGAGGAAGAAGCTCCCAAAGCCGAGGAAAGACCTGTCGAGGAACTCTTCGGAGGCGCCACGCCCGATCAGCTGGCGCTGCTGCGGCTGCTCCGGGAGGGGGAGAAACAAGCGGATGAACTGATCGCCGCCACAGGTTTTTCCGCCGCCAAGACCATGGCGGAGCTGACCATGTTGACCATTCGCGGTCTGGTCGTGTCCAGACCCGGTAAACGATATGTACTGAAAACTAAGTGAGGATAGAATGGCTGCAAAAACCGATCTGGTCATTGTGGAGTCACCCGCAAAGGCCAAAACCATTGAAAAATATCTGGGCAGCGGCTATAAGGTCGTGGCCAGCATGGGCCACCTCCGCGACCTGCCCAAGAGCAAGCTCGGCGTGGATATCCAAAACGGCTTCGAGCCCAATTATCTGCCCGTGCCCGGCAAGGAGGAGCTCATTGAGGAGCTGAAGCGCCGGGCCAAAGCCGCCAGGACCGTTTATCTCGCAACCGACCCTGACCGAGAGGGCGAAGCGATCTCCTGGCATCTCATGGAGCTGCTGGGACTGGATTCCAAAAAGGCGCGCCGGGTGACCTTCAACGAGATCACCAAAAACGTGGTGCTCTCTTCCATTGCCGCCCCTCGGGACATCGACCGGAATCTGGTGGACGCCCAGCAGGCCCGGCGCATTCTGGACCGCATCGTGGGCTATCAGATTTCCCCGCTGCTCTGGAAGCATATGAAGCGCGGCCTCTCTGCCGGACGTGTCCAGTCCGCCGCCCTGCGGCTGGTGCTGGATCGGGAGCGGGAGATCCGTGCCTTCAAGCCTGAGGAATACTGGCATCTGGATGCAAAGCTCTCCCGGAGCAATTCCGCGACCACCATGTCCGTGCGCTATTACGGCGACGGGGATAAGAAGCGGGAGCTGCACAGCGAGGAGGAGGTCAACGCCGTCAGCGCCGATGTGAGCAGCGCGCCCTGGACGGTGCATTCCGTCAAGCGCGGGGAGCGGCAGCGGAGCCCATCTCCCCCCTTTATCACTTCCACCCTTCAGCAGGGGGCCAGCCGTCGGCTGAATATGCCGCCCAGACGCACCATGAGCGTGGCGCAGCAGCTGTATGAGGGCGTGGACATCGAGGGACGCGGCACCGTGGGTCTTATCACCTATATGCGAACCGACTCCCTCCGTCTCTCCGACGATGCGACCGCGGCTGCCGCCAGCTATATCCGCGAACGCTACGGCGAAGCGTACTATCCCGGCAAGCCCCGCTCCTTCCGTACCAAGGCCGGTGCTCAGGACGCCCATGAGGCCATCCGCCCCAGCGATGTGCGCCTTTCCCCTGAGATCGTGCGCAAGGATCTGACCGCGGAGCAGTATCGGCTTTACCGGCTCATCTGGGGCCGCTTCACCGCCTGCCAGATGTCCAACGCCGTCTATGATAATGTAATCGTGGACGCGGAGAGCGCCGATCACCATTTCCGCGCCAGCTATTCCGAGATGAAGTTTCCCGGCTACACCGCCGTTTATGAGGAAAAGAGCGACGAGGACGAGGAAGAGGTGCAGAAGAAGCCCCTGAGCAATCTGCAGGAGGGCGAAACGCTCTGCCTGCGGAAGCTGGATCGGGAGCAGCAGTTCACCTCCCCTCCGGCCCGCTTCACGGAAGCCACCCTCATCCGCGCCATGGAGGAGAAGGGCATCGGCCGCCCCTCTACCTACGCACCCACCATCACGAATATCACCGGCAAGGAATATGTGGCCAAGGAGGGCAAGTATCTGAAGATCACCTCCCTGGGCGAAACGATCACCGATAAGGTCATGGAGACTTTCTTCCCCGACATCGTGGATCTGAAGTTTACCGCCAATATGGAGGATAAGCTGGATCAGGTGGATGCGGGCGAGGTGTCCTGGAAGGAGCTGCTGGGGGATTTCTACCGGAGCTTTGAGAAGGAGCTTGAGGGCGCCGAGGAGGCGCTGGAGGGCATCTATATCCGCATTCCCGCTGAGGAGACCGAGGAAAAGTGCGATGTCTGCGGCAGGAAGATGGTCATCAAGTCCGGCCGCTTCGGCCGTTTCCTGGCCTGCCCCGGCTTCCCCGAATGCAGCTTTACCAAGCCGCTGGTGGTGGAGATGCCCGGCAAATGCCCCCGCTGCGGCAGCCGCATCCTCAAGCGCAGCTCCAAGAAGGGCTATACCTACTATGCC
>JAGHSH010000173.1 GCA_018065965.1 Candidatus Apopatocola equi | reverse complement strand
CAGCGGCTTATTTGCCGCTTGCGCCGTAGTTGGCAAGTACCCGGGCGGAGGGGTCATTCACATCGCAGCCCTCCCATTCCCGGTTGGGCATCCAGAAATCAACGACCATCTCTGCCTGCGCGGGATAGTATTTCTCAAAGATCTCCCGGTAGAGCAGCGACTCCTTGGTAAAGGGCTGCGCAAAGCTGTATTTTCTGCGCTTCTCCTCGAACTCTTCGTCGCTGTAGCAGCCCTCGGCATACTCCTTCAGATCATCCACCATGGAGTGCCCCACGGCGTCGGAGAAGGCGGCCTTTTCCCGCCAGAGAATGGAATCGGGGAGAATGTGCTCCTGCTCAAAGGCATGGCGCAGGAGATACTTTCCCATACCCCATCGGTTCATCTTCTTTTCGGGATCTACTGCCATCACGTATTTCACGAACTCCAGATCTCCGAAGGGCACTCTGGCTTCCAGCGAGTTCACGGAGATGCAGCGGTCGGCCCGGAGAACATCGTACATATGCAGCTCCCGGATGCGCTTCTGCGCCTCGGTCTGGAAGGCCTCGGCGGAGGGGGCGTAATCGGTGTACTTGTAGCCGAAGAGCTCATCGGAGATCTCTCCGGTCAGCAGAACGCGGATGTCAGTGTGCTCATGGATATAGCGGCAAACCAGATACATGCCCATGCTGGCGCGGATGGTGGTGATATCGTAGGTGCCCAGCAGTTCAATGACCGTCTCCAGGGAAGCGAGCACCTCTTCCCGGCTCATCAGCACCTCCGTGTGCTCGCTGCCGATGAAATCGGCTACCTGCTTTGCATACTTCAGATCGATGGCGTCCTCCCGCATACCGATGGCAAAGGTACGGATGGGCGCGGCGCTCTCCCGGGCAGCAATGGCGCACACCAGAGAGGAGTCCAGCCCGCCGGAGAGCAGGAAGCCGACCTTGGCGTCAGCCACCAGCCGCTTCCGGACGCCGGCCATGAGCTTTTCGCGGATGTTGGAGCAGACCGTTTCCACATCGTCGGTGCAGACCTTCTCCACGGCAGTGATATCGCAGTAGCAGATGAACTGTCCGTCCCGGTAATAGTGTCCGGGCGGGAAGGGCCGGATCTTTTCGACCAGCCCCACCAGGTTCTTCGGCTCGCTGGCAAATACGATGCTGCCCTGCTCATCATAGCCGTAGTAGAGGGGACGGATCCCGATAGGATCCCGGGCAGCCACAAAGCTGTTTGTTTCCCCGTCAAAGAGGATCAGGGCATATTCCGCATCCAGCATGGCGAACATATCCGTCCCGTACTCTTTATAAAGGGGGAGAAGGATCTCGCAGTCGGAACCGCTTTGGAAGCGGTAGCCCTTTGCCTCCAGCTCCGCTCTGAGCTTCTCAAAGCCGTAGATCTCGCCGTTGCAGACCCATAGCTGTCATCCAGCCGGAAGGGCTGCATGCCCCGCTCGTCGAGTCCCATGATGGAAAGGCGGTGGAAGCCCAGCAGACCGGAGCCGGTATCCACGATGCGGCTGCTGTCCGGCCCCCGGGAGAGCGTGCGCTCAAAGCCGGCGGCAAACAGCTCCTGTTTAACGGTTCTGCCGCAGAAACCGATGATCGAACACATATCCTATCCCTTTTCCTTGTCTTATTCAACGTCCTGCAGGGCGTCGTAGCCCTCTTCGCCGGTGCGGATCTTGACCACGTTCTCCACGTCGTAGACAAAGATCTTGCCGTCACCGATGTGTCCGGTGTAGAGGACCTTCTTGGCGGTTTCGATCACGCTCCGGACGGGGACCTTGCTGACCACGATGTCCATCTGCACCTTGGGCAGCAGACTGGCCTCGATCTGTACGCCGCGGTAATACTCGCTCTTACCCTTCTGCAGTCCGCAGCCCAGCACGTGGGACACGGTCATGCCGGTGATGCCGATTTCCATCATGGCGTTCTTCAGCGCCTCCAGTCTGGCCTCCTTGCAGATGATCTCCACCTTGGTGAACTTGTGCCCGCTCTCCTCAAAGGAGGGGACACGCTTCACGGGCACAGATTCGGCCGGGGGCACGCTGCCGCTGACGACCACCGCATTTTCATAGCCGAAGTCAAGGCTTTCCACCGCCGGGACGAAGTCCGCATACGCGCTGGGCAGACCATGCTCCGTGCTGTCAAGACCCTTGAGCTCTTCTTCCTCCGTGACCCGCAGTCCTACCGTCTTTTTGATCAGCAGGAACACCAGCGTCATGGAAAGAGCAGTCCAGAGGAGAATGGCGAGAATGCCCAGCAGCTGGATGCCGAAAAGCCGCAGCCCGCCGCCGTAGAACAGACCGGAAAGACCCGCGGGACAGGCGCTGTCCGCAAACAGACCCACTGCCAGCGTACCCCATACGCCGTTGGCGAAGTGAACGCCTACAGCGCCCACGGGATCGTCGATGTGCAGGGTGAGATCCAGATATTCCACCGCCCATACCACCAGCAGACCGGATACAACGCCGATCACGACGCTGCCGAAGGCGTTCACCGCATCGCACCCGGCGGTAATGGCCACCAGACCGGCCAGAGAGCCGTTGAGGCACATGGACACATCGGGCTTGCCGTTCTTCAGCCAGGTATAGATCATGGTGGTGCAGGTCGCCACGGCGGGGGCGACGGTGGTGGTCACAAAGATGGAGGCCAGAGAGCCCTGATCCCAGGCGGCTGCGCCGTTGAAGCCGTACCAGCCGAACCAGAGGATAAAGCAGCCCAGTGCGCCGAGGGTAATGGAATGGCCGGGGATCGCGTTGACCTTTTTGACCTTTCCTTCCCCATCGCGGATGTACTTGCCCAGCCGGGGGCCTACCATGATCGCCCCGATGAGAGCGGTCACGCCGCCGACGGAGTGGATCGCGGCAGAGCCTGCGAAATCATGGAAGCCCATCACGGCCAGCCAGCCCTGCGGGTTCCAGACCCAGCCGGCCTCCACGGGATAGACAAACAGAGAGATCACGGCGGAATAGATACAATAGGAGAGAAACCTGGTTCGCTCTGCCATGGAACCGGAAACAATGGTCGCCGCCGTGGCGCAGAACACAAGGTTGAAAACGAAGGAGGGCGCGTTGCCGTCCCGGAGAAAAGCGCCGTAATCGGTCAGCAGCTTCAGATTCGGCACACCGAACACGCCGAAAACATAGTCCTCCGCCATCATCAGACTGAAGCCCAGCAGCACAAAGACCACCGTGCCGATGCAGAAATCCATAAGATTCTTCATGATGATGTTGCCTGCGTTCTTGGCTCTGGTAAAGCCGGTCTCCACCATAGCAAAGCCGGCCTGCATAAAGAACACCAGCGCCGCGCCGATGAGGAACCACACGCCGAACACTTCGGCCGAAACGCTTTCCTGAATCAGTTTTACCATATCAGAGCTTGCCATAATTTCATCCTCTTTCGTAGTTTATTTTACGCTGAAGAGCAGATCGGCGTAGCTGGGGTAGGGCCAGAACTCCGCCGCAGTTCTGGTCTCGGCTGATCGCAGAGGGCCCGCAGCTCGCTCATGACGGGGATCAGACCGTCACGGATGGCGCAGGAGCATTCGGCGGTGTCGGCGATCTCACGGATCTCCGCCTGCTTCTCCTCCAGCT
>JAGHSH010000091.1 GCA_018065965.1 Candidatus Apopatocola equi | reverse complement strand
GAGATCCTTCCCGCTCCCGTGGCTGACACCGTTTCCGTGGAGGGCACGGTCGAGGAGCTTCGCTCCGCCGTCATCGAAGGCTACACCCACTTCTACCTGTCTGTGGACGGGCAGTGGTATGAGCTCTCCGTGAAGGATGCGCCCATTGCCGCCATCATCTCCGTGAACGACGTGGTCCGCCTTGCCGTCACCGAGGAGAGCAGCGGCGCTCTGCGCACCGCCGTGGCTGCCGAGCTCATCGGCAGAGAGGACATCCCCGTTCCCGAGCTTCCCGTTGCAGAGCCGGAAGCAGAGGAAGCGGAGAGCATCCCCGAAGATCCTGCTGCCTGAGCTTCTTTGCTGAAAACAGAATAATACTCCGAATGAAAAAATGGTTCGCTGCATTTTTTGCAGCGAACCATTTTTGTGCTCAGGGTCACAGCCTTTTTCTGATCTCCGAGCGGATGGAACCCAGAAAGTAGAATGTCGTTTCAAAGTGCATATAGTCCAGGATATTTTCATCAAACATGAATTTCAGCGTGGGCGGGAATTCCTCGTCCCCGTCCCAGAACTGCACCATAAGGGGCAGAAAGGGGAAGGGGTGAAGGATCGCCGCCACATCCGCAGACAGCTCCGTCAGCTCGCCCAGCTCGCTCAGCACCCGCCGGAGCGCCTCGCCTTTGCCCTGCAGAGCTGAGTTGTCGTTTTTGAAAAAGCCGGCGTTCACGTTCACGCCGCTGCCCTGCACCTTCAGCCCGGTATGGGGCACAAAGCGGCCGGACAGGCAGCAGCCCTCCTTCGCATAGCAAAGCAGGTCATAAACCGTCATGGACAGGCTGAAGTCAGCCTCCTCATATTCCTCCCGCTTCAGCTCCACGATGCCGGTTCTCCGCCCGACACGGCAGGGCATCCCCAGATAGCTCAGGTAGATATAGTCCTCATCCGCCTCCAGAGGCAGCTTGCGGAGCATGGCGCTCTGATCGTATTTCAGAAATTCGCTGCGCATCTCGTTGCGGGTACGTTCGTAATTATCAGCCACGGTCTTCCCCTCCTTTTCTTTAGTATAACACAGCGATCCCCCCTTGCGCAAGCGGCAGTGACCTTGACAGAGCACGGGCGGTTTGCTACAATAATCCTGATTTTTGAACGCCGGAGACGCATATGAAGCATACATACAGGTTTTTCTTCTTTTTCCTGCTGCTCTGTCCGCTGCTGCTGCTTCCCGCGCTGGCGGTAAACTGCCCCAGCTGCGGCAAGGCCATGGTTTCTGCAGCCACCAACATGCCTCCCTCCTGCACCCGGAGCGGCCTGATGTACTATTTCTGCCCAGACTGCCAGACAAGTCTGGAACAGGACGCCCCGGCTCTGGGACATGACTACGAAAAGGAACTGGCGGAGGAACCCACCTGCACGGAGCCGGGTCTTGCCTACTATACCTGCACGCGCTGTAAGGACAGCTATGAAAAGTCCGTTTCTCCGCTGGGGCATTCCTTCTCCGTCAGGCTGATCCGCAGCGCCGACTGCACCCATGAAGGCGCGGAGCGCTGCAGCTGCACCCGCTGCGATTATGCCTTTAACCGGATCATTGAGCCTCTGGGGCATGAGTTTGAGCTGGCGGAGGAGGTGGAAGCCTCCTGCACCGAGGACGGCTATCGGCTGGAGAAATGCACCCGCAGGTACTGCGAGGAGGAGCAGAAAGAGGTTTTCCCTGCGCTCGGGCACGATTTCGAGGAAAGCATTACCGAGCCCACCTGCACGCAGGACGGGGAAAAGCGCCTCCGCTGCAGGCTCTGCGGCGAGGAGCACGTGGAGGTCCTTCCCGCAGCGGGACATGATTTCGGCGACTGGGTCATCCTGAAGGAGCCCACCCGGCGGGATTTCGGCGAGGAGGCGCGCTCCTGCCGCCTCTGCTCACAGGAGGAAAAGCAGGCGCTGGAAAAGCTCCCCTCGGTGTCTCCCGTGCTGAAGCTGCTGGGCGCTGCTGCTCTTGCGGGCGGCGCAGCATGGGCTCTGCTCCGACTGCTGCGGCCTGCCGCCAAGGCTGCCGAAGCTGCAGCCGCCTCCGGTGGACTCATCACCCTGCAGATGAAAACGCTGCTGCTCTGCTGGGCTCCCACGCCCGCTCACGCGGAGCTGGAGAAAACCTTCAAATCCCGCGCCTATCTGGATATCAAGAAGCCAGGCGAAGAAAAGCTGAAGCCCGCTCTGGTGATCTTTGACGCAGACAGCCCCCGGGAGTTGCAGGAAAAGCTCAGCCTCTATGCCGGGGAATATCCGGAGGCGAAGCTCGCCTGTCTTGCGGGAGCTCTGCTCCCGGAGGCCGAGCCGGAGGCGCTGAAGGCCGCCGGAAAGCTCCTGGCCTGGAGCCGGGAGAGCGACAGCAGCGAGCGCAAGCTCCTGCGTCTGGTGGCCCCCCTCTATTCTTTCGGCGAGAGCAAGGGACTGTATGCGGAAAACGCCACTCTGCTCACCGATGCATTGGGTCTGCCCTTCCTGAGCGTGCTGCTGAATCTCTATGTGGTAGGCGGCGATGTTAAGGAAGCCATAGCCGCCAAGGGCGAGCAGGGCACTGCCGACTGGGCGGACATGGTCAACGATGTGGCCGGACTGCTGGGGCTGGACGTGATCGGCAATGTGGCCGAGGCTATCCGCGCCGGCGCCCATAACATGCAACGAAGGGAAAAAAAAAATAAATAACACTCCGCCCCCGTGCGCTGCAGGGGCCGCTTCAGTTCTTCAATACAATTCGTTTTTTGAAGAAAGGGTTTGCTCGTCTCGATCAAAGAGGGCTGCCGCCCTCTCCGGTCGAGCGATATTCAGAACCCTGTCCGTTTTATTGGACTTTCGCGCTGCTATAATGGTCTTATCACATAAAAAGGAGCGGAGTCATGAAGCTGATACATCTTTCCGACCTTCATCTGGGAAAGCGTCTCAACGATTTTTCGATGCTGGAGGATCAGCGCTATATTCTCCCCGAGATCCTTACCCTCGTGGATGCGGAGCAGCCCGAGGCGGTGCTCATCGCCGGGGATGTGTACGACAAGAGCGTTCCCTCCGCAGAAGCGGTGGAGCTGTTCGACAGCTTTCTCACTTCCCTCTCCCGGCGGAGCCTGCAGGTCTTTGTCCTCAGCGGGAACCACGATTCCCCGGAGCGGCTGGCCTTCGGCGGACGGCTCATGGAGAGCAGCGGCGTACACATGGCGCCGGTCTACGGCGGAGCGCTGCAGCCCATCACGCTGCAGGATCGCTTCGGCAAAGTAAATTTTTACCTGCTCCCCTTCCTCAAGCCCTCCCATGTACGCGCTTTCTTCCCGGAGGAGAGCATTGAGAGCTACACCGACGCCGTCCGCACGGCGCTGCGGGGGCTTCCCCTTCAGCCGACGGAGCGGAATGTGCTGCTGACCCATCAGTTCGTCACCGGCGCGGAGCGCTGCGAGTCCGAGGAGATCAGCATAGGCGGCAGCGATAACGTGGACGCCTCCGCATTTGAGGGCTTTGACTATGTGGCGCTGGGTCACATCCACTCCCCGCAGAACATCGGCTCGCCGCGCATCCGCTACTGCGGCACCCCGCTGAAATATTCTTTCTCCGAGCTTTCCCACAGCAAATCCGTCACCGTGGCGGAGCTGGGCGAAAAGGGTGAGCTTGCCGTCCGCACCGTTCCCCTCAAGCCCCTGCATGCGCTGCGGGAGATCCGGGGCCGTTACGATGAGCTGACCCTGCGGAGCTTTTACGCAGACACCGACCTGCCCGAAAGCTATCTGCGCGTGATCCTCACCGACGAGAACGATGTACCCGAGGCAGTGGGTAAGCTCCGGACGGTCTACCCCTATCTGATGAAGCTGGAATATGACAACGCCCGCACCCGCCACACGGCGGACTTCTCCGAGGCGGCGGATGTGAGCAGCAAGAGCCCGCTGGAGCTGTTTGCGGACTTCTTCACCGAGCAGAACGGAACGCCCATGAGCGAGCAGCAGGAGAGCTATATCCGCACACTGATTGAGAAGATCTGGGAGGAGGAAGTATGAGACCGATCCGTCTGAAAATGTCTGCCTTCGGCCCCTATGCCGGAACCACAGTCCTGGAGCTGGACAAGCTGGGGGAACGGGGACTCTACCTCATCACCGGCGATACCGGCGCAGGCAAGACCACGATCTTTGACGCCATTACCTATGCCCTCTTCGGTGAGGCCAGCGGCAGCAGCCGGGAGCCGGGGATGTTCCGCTCCCTTTACGCCTCCCCTGCCACGCCCACGGAGGTGGAGCTGGAATTCCTCTACGGCGGACAGAAATATACCGTCCGCCGCAGCCCGGAATACGAGCGCCCCAAGCGCCGGGGCAGCGGCATGACGAAGGAAACGGCCAAGGCAGCCTTGTATTACCCGGACGGCAGGGTGCTGGATAGCCGCATCAGTGAGGTCAATCAGGCCATCATCGGCATTCTGGGCATCAACCGGGATCAGTTTACCCGCATAGCAATGATCGCACAGGGCGATTTTCAGAAGCTGCTCACCGCCTCCACCGAGGAGCGCAAGGCGATTTTTCAGAAGCTCTTCCGCACCGACTGCTATGCCCGGCTGCAGCAGGTGCTGGGAGCCGAGCAGCGGGAGCTGAAGAGCGCCTGCGCCTTTGCCCGCAGCAGCATCGGCCAGTTTACGGCAGAGATCCTCACCGAGGAGTCGTCTCCCCTCTGCCTGCAGGCGGAAAAAGCCCGCAGGGGGCAGCTTCCCTTTGAGGAGACGCTGGAGCTGCTCCGGCAGCTGCAGGAGCTGGACAAGGATGCCGAGCGCCGCTGCCGCAGTGAGCTGGATAGCGTGGAAAAGCAGCTTGACACCGTGAAGGCCGCCCTGCAGCAGGCCGAAGGACGCCGCAGGGACGAAGCGCTTCTGACGGCGAAGCGGGAGCAGCTTAGCCGGGAGCAGCAGCAAAAGGCACAGCTGGAGCAGGAATATGCCGCTGCCGGAGAAAACCGCAGCGAGATCGAACGGCTCGCTCAGGCCGCCGCCCAGCTGCGGGCTGTTCTGCCTCTCTACAAGGAAAGGGACAGTCACGCCGCCAAACTGACCGCCCTGAAGAAAAAAGCCATCCGGGATGCGGCAGAGGAGCAGGAGAAGCTCCGCGCCGCCGAGCAGCTGGAGCTTTCCCGCGCGCAGATGCAGGGAGAGCTGAAAGCCCTGAGCAAGGCCGGGGAAGAGCTGCTCCGGCTGAGTACGGAGCAGGAAAAGCTGCTGG
>JAGHSH010000170.1 GCA_018065965.1 Candidatus Apopatocola equi | reverse complement strand
GTTCATCCTGCTTCTGGCTCCGCTGGTACACCGGGAGGAGGACTCGCTTACCTCCCTCGGCTCCGCACTGGCGCTGCTGCTGTGCATCAACCCCTGCAGTGCCCTGAGCATCAGCCTCCAGCTGAGCTTCGGCGCGGCGGCGGGCATCCTGCTCTTCGCACCGGGACTCCGGCAGCGTATGCTGGCGGGGCTGCCGGAGCGCGGAATTGCCGGGGCGCTGTGCCGCACGGTCTGCTCGATCCTCTCGGCGTCGCTGGGCGCCATGACGTTCACGCTGCCGCTGACGGCGCTGCACTTCGGCCTGATCTCCCTGGTCTCGCCGCTCAGCAATGCACTGTGTCTGTGGATCGTCTCGCTCCTCTTTGTGGGCGGGTACCTGACACTGGGACTGGGTGCGCTCTCCCTGCCGCTGGGAAAAGCCGCCGGGAGCGTGCTTGCCTTCGGAGACCGCTTTGTGTTTGCCGTGGCCCGCACCCTCTCCGCGCTGCCCGGCGCGGCGGTCTACACGGAGAACCGTCTGTATTTATGGTGGCTGCTGCTGGCCTATGTGCTGCTGCTCACAGCCCTGCTCGTCAGCCGACTGCGGAAAAAGGAACCGCCGCTGCTGCGCGTGGGCAGTGCGGTAATCCTTACTCTCTGCCTCTGCGTGGGACTGCAGGGACTCCAACGCCGGGAACCGGGGCTGAGCGTGTCGGTGATCGATGTGGGACAGGGCGCCTGCACCCTGCTGGAGCGGGGCGACGCCGCCGTGATGGTAGACTGCGGCAGTATCAACGCCCTTGATAACGCCGGGGACAGGGCTGCGGACTACGCCCTCAGCCGGGGCAGAAGAGAGCTCTCCGCCCTGATCCTCACCCACCTGCACCGGGATCACTGCGACGGCGTGGGTCAGCTCCTCTCGCAGCTCCGGGTACACAGGCTCTATCTGCCCCGGGGACAGGAACCGGCAGAAGAAGCGGAGATCCTGGCGCTGGCCGAACGCTACGGCACCGAGGCAGTCTTTGTGGACGACGAGCTGTGCCTCTCCGGCGAGGGGCTGCGGCTGCGCCTGAACGCGCCGCCCACCTTCGGAGACAGGGAAGCGGGGCTTTTTGTGCTCGGCTCCTGCGGAGAGTTTGACGTGCTCATCACCGGGGACGCGGACGCCTCCATGGAGCGGCGCTATGTGCAGCTTTCACCGCCCGGAGATATTGAGATCCTGCTGGTGGGACACCACGGCAGCAGCGGCTCCACCGCAGAGCGTTTTCTGGACGCCGTTCAGGCGGACGCCGCCGTGATCAGCGTTGGCTACAATACCTATGGACATCCGACCGCCGCGACGCTCGAGCGTCTGGCAGCGCGAAATATCAGCGTATACCGTACCGATGAGAATGGCACCGTCCGAATCCGGGGAGAAGAAAATGGCAGCTTCCAAATCGAAAAGCACCGCTAAAAGCGGCGAGAAAACAAAAGCCTATAAGGATATCCTTGCCCGCTTCCGGAGCGAGGGACTGGGAAGGCTCTACCTGCTCTACGGGGAGGAGAGCTATCTGATTGACAGCTTCGCCGCCCTCATCCGGCAGGAGGCCATCGGCGAGGAGAATGCGGACTTCAACCTCCATCGGCTGGAGGGCCCCACCGTGGAGCTCCCGGCTCTCCGGGAGGGCATGGACGCCCTGCCCTTTCTGAGCGAGCACACTCTGCTGGAGCTGTGGAACGTGGACGTGAACCTGCTCAACGGCGATGACTTCCGCGCCATGCTCGCGGACATCCCCCAGTGGTGTACCGTGGTCATCCGGCAGCTCACCGGCACTGCGCCCAAGGGCAATCTGGGCATCGTCAGGCAGATCAAAAAGGACGGCTTCGCCGAGGAATTTACCCTGCAGCCGGAGGATTCACTCTACAGCTGGATCCGCAAGCGTTTTGCCGCACAGGGACATACCATAGACCGCGATGTCATGGATACCCTCTGCTTCGTTTCGGGTCGGCTCATGACCGGGCTCATTCCCGAGATCGAGAAGCTCTGCGCGGCTGTGGCCGAGGAGGAGATCACAGCGGCTCATGTGGAGCGCTTTGCCCACCACATCCCGGAGGCAAGAACCTTTGAAATGACCAACGCCATGGCCGACGGCAACCTGAACAAGGCGGTGCAGCTTACGGCGGAGCTTCTGCGCAGCGGAGAGGAGCCCATCGCCGTCACGGCGCTGCTGGGCAGTCAGTACCGCTCTCTGTATGCGGCCAAGGTCTTTCAGCAGAAAAAGCTGGAGGGTGATAAGGAGCTGTTCCGGGAGGTCACCGGCAAGTTCGGCTACGGTGCGACGGTGAGCTTTAACACGGCAAAAAAATTCAGTCTGGCGGAGCTGCGGGAGGATGTACGCCTCTGCGCAAGAACCGACAGACTGCTCAAAAGCGACCAGACCGTAGGGGAGGAGGATCGGATGGCGGAGCTGCTCATCCGGCTGACCATGAATGGAAAAACCGGTCATTAAGGAAGTGATCGTGGTGGAGGGCCGCTACGATAAAAATACCCTCTCCCAGTGCGTAGACGCCGTCATCCTCTCCACGGAGGGCTTCGGCATTTTTAAGGATAAAGAGAAAATGGCGCTGCTGCGCCGCTGCGCGGAGGAGCGGGGGCTCATTGTCCTCACAGACAGCGACGGCGCGGGCTTTGTGATCCGCAGCCGGATCCGCGGGAGCATTCCCGCGAAATATCTCAAGCATGCCTACATTCCCGACATCCCCGGCAAAGAGCGGCGCAAGAAGGTCGGCTCCAAAGAGGGCACGCTGGGTGTGGAGGGCATGAGCCCTGAGATCCTGCTCCGGGCGCTTACCGATGCAGGCGCTACCGTGGAGAGCGAAAGCCGCGGAAAGCGCGGGGAGATCACCAAGGCGGATCTTGTCTCGCTGGGTCTCTCCGGCGGGGCGAACAGCGCCGACAGACGCGCCCTTCTGCTGCGCTCACTCTCCCTGCCCCGCCATCTGAGCCCCAATGCGCTGCTGGAGGCACTGAATGTGCTCATGAGCAGGGAGGAGTTCTTAGCGAAGGCGGCTGCGCTCCTCCAGAATGGGACAGAGCACGGCGCAGAGCAGCAGTAAGCCCCGGGGCAGCGAGCACAGCTCCCCGGCGATCCGCAGCGACTGGGCGCTCAGCGGCTGCAGCAGCAGATAAAAGGCGCCCCACAGAGCCGCGCAGCTGAAGCGCAGACCGAAGAGCAGAAGCATATGTGCTTCCCGGCTGGAGCGTTCAACGGTTTCCCGTAAGCGTTTCATATGTTCATCACCGCCCCCATTCTGCACGGAAGCGGAGAAAAACGCAAGGAACAGTTTTTTCCAGAGGGAAAACGAAAAACGGGAACTGCCGTGTGCGGATAGACACGGCAGTTCCCGTTTTGCTAAAATAGAACATAGATGTACGAAAGCGGCAGGCAAAAAACAGCTATACAGAGAAATTAGCGTTTTTCTCCGAAAAATCTTGTAGAATTTCGGAAAGTATGCTAAAATCAAAGACCACAAAAGGCAGAGCGGGCTGCGGCCCCGGAAGGAGAGCGGAGCATGAAATGCCCCTATTGCGGCTACCCCGAAAGTAAGGTCATCGACTCCCGCAGCGCGGAGGAGGGCTCCTCCATTCGCCGTCGCCGGGAGTGTCTTTCCTGCAGCGGTCGTTTTACTACCTTTGAGATCATCGAGCGTCTGCCGCTGGTCGTCATCAAGCGTGACGGCAGCCGCCAGAGCTTTGACAAAAACAAGCTGGTCAACTCCATGCTCAAATCCTGCGAAAAGCGCAGCGTGAAGCTGGAGCAGATCGAAGCTGTCGCCGAGGACATCGAGCAGACCCTCCAGAGCGGTCTGGACAGAGAGGTTTCCACCAGCGTCATCGGCGAGATGGTCATGGACAGGCTCAAGGAGCTGGACGAGGTGGCCTATGTGCGCTTCGCCTCCGTTTACCGCCAGTTCAAGGATATTCAGAGCTTCATGGAAGAGCTCAAGCGCCTGCTGGAGAGCAAAAAGCTCTAAAACACGCTGCCCAGACTTAGTTCCTCCATGGTGCGGATGCTCATCAGATGATATGCCGCCATCTCCTGCATGGCTTGTGCGCTCTCCGCATCCCCGGAGAGAACGGCTGCCTTCAGCTCAAAAAGAGCGTCGGCGGTGCTGTCGATCTCGCTGTGGCGGATGAAGATGTGCGTGTAGCCCTCGGCCTCATCCCAAAGCCGGAGCGCCGTGTCCGCAGAGGAAATCGCGGCGGCGCGGTCGCCCTCCCGCAGGGCCCGCACCGAGAGCGCCGTCAGGGCGCAGAGCTGATCCGAGAGAGTCTGCACCTGGTGCAGATCCCAAAGGGACAGCCCCGCAAGGATGCCCAGCAGCACCAGCGCCGTGATGAGCCGTCTCATTCTTTCTCCTTTCCGGCAATATACACCTGCCCGGCGGCATTCACCGTCAGGATATATACCTCCCGCGCATCCCCGAAGCCATGCCGCCGCAGCTCGGCATAGAGCCAGCGCCGGTTTCGGCCGATCTTCCGGAGATTGTCCCCCAGAATGCGCCCCTGCTCAATGATGATGGTGGCGTAGCCTACCGACTGCACCGACAGCCCCAATTGCGCGGCTGTGGCGGGGCGGCTCTCCGGCTTGAGCAGTACGCTGAGCGTCCCATCTGTCTCCAGCAGGGCATATTCCACGGTGGCCGGGTCATCCACGCTCTGCCGCCGCAGCTCCAGCATCAGCTCGTCCGGCGTCAGGTGGCAGCGTGCCATCTCCTGCTGGTTGATCTGTCCCTTTTCCACCAGAAAGCAGGGCTTGCCCCACAGCAGTCCCCGCAGCCGGACGGATTTTTCCCCGGCCACGGAGAGCAGCAGCTCCAGCGCAAAGAGTGCGGCAATGGGCACCAGCGCATTGATGAGCGGAATGCCGATGTCCTGCAGGGGAATGGCGGCAATGTCCGCAATGAGCATGGAGACCGTGAGCTCGCTGAGCTCCAGCTCTCCCAGCTGCCGTTTTCCCAGAAGCCGGAAAAAGAGCAGCAGCGTCACGAACGCAATAACAGTACGAAAAAGCAAAATGATCATAACAAAGTCTATACTATCCGATTTGGAGGTAAAATATGAGCGAGGAAAAGAAAATCGGCGGCCGTGCCCTTGGCCGCGAGCTGAACGTTCAGGAATTCATCGATGAGCAGGTGGCGGCTATCCGCGAGCAGGTCGGCGACGGCAAGGTGCTGCTGGCGCTCTCCGGCGGCGTGGACAGCTCCGTCGTGGCTGCTCTGCTGATCAAGGCCATCGGCGATCAGCTCTTCTGCGTCCATGTGAACCACGGTCTGCTCCGCAAGGGCGAGCCCGAGCAGGTCATTGAGGTGTTCCAGAAGAATCTGGGCGCCAACCTGACCTATGTGGACGCCACTGACCGCTTCCTGGACAAGCTGGCCGGCGTCAAGGAGCCTGAGACCAAGCGCAAGATCATCGGCGAAGAGTTCATCCGTGTGTTCGAGGAAGAGGCCGGCAAGTTCACCGATGTGAAGTTCCTGGCTCAGGGCACCATCTGGCCCGACATTCTCGAGAGCGAAAAAGGCGTGAAGGCTCACCACAATGTGGTCGGTCTGCCCGAGAAGTTCGGCTTTGAGCTGGTGGAGCC
>JAGHSH010000098.1 GCA_018065965.1 Candidatus Apopatocola equi | reverse complement strand
TTACCCAGCCGTGCGGCCGTTTCTTTATTCAGCGGATGACGAATCAGGCGAGAGCGGCGGTGATGGTGGCCATCTTGTAGATATCGTCGGCGTTGCAGCCGCGGGACAGATCGTTGATGGGAGCATTCAGACCCAGCAGGATGGGGCCGTAGGCAGCGTAGCCGCCCAGACGCTGGGCGATCTTGTAGCCGATGTTGCCGGCCTCGATGCAGGGGAAGATGAAGGTGTTGGCGTAGCCGGCCACGGGGGAGCCGGGGAACTTCAGCTGGCCGACCTCGGGGGAAACGGCAGCGTCGAACTGCATCTCGCCGTCGATGGCCAGCTCGGGAGCCAGCTCCTTGGCGATAGCGGTAGCGTCGTGGGACAGAGCGACCGTGCCGCCCTTGCCGGAGCCCTTGGTGGAGAAGGAGAGCATGGCCACCTTGGGATCGATGCCGAAGACCTTGGCGCACTTGGCGGTCTCGACGGCGACCTCGGCCAGCTTCTGAGCGGCGGAGAAGGTCACGTTGCCTTCCTTGTCCTTGTCATCCTCGTAGGAGATGTTGATGGCGCAGTCGCCCATGGCCAGCAGCTCGTCGCCGCGCTGCAGGATGAAGCAGGAGGACACCAGGTGAGCGCCCTTCTTGGTCTTGATGAGCTGGAGAGCGGGACGGACGGTGTCGGCGGTGGAGTAGGTAGCGCCGCCCAGCAGGGAGTCGGCCTTGCCCATCTTCACGAGCATGGTGCCGAAGTAGTTGCCCTGCAGCAGAGCGTCGTGGCACTGCTCGGCAGTCATCTTGCCCTTGCGCAGCTCGACCATGGCATTGACCATCTCGTCCATGCCGGCATAGGTCTTGGGGTCGATGATCTCCACGCCGGTCAGGTCGAAGCCCAGCTTGGCAGCGGCGGCGTCAAACTCTTCCTGGGTGCCGATGAGGACGGGCTCCAGGAAGCCTTCCTTCTTCAGCTTGGCAGCAGCTTCGATCACGCGGGGATCGGGGCCGTCGGGAAGAACGATCTTGCGGGGGTTAGCCTTGAGAATCTCAATGAGCTTATCAAACATGATTTTGTCCTCCAAAGAGTAAAATTTCTCGTACCGCTCTATACTACCATTTTTTGCGGAAAAGTCAACCTTTACAAGCGCTGAAAGCTGTGGTTTAATATATTTGTATTGCTTTCCCCTGCGGAAGCCATCTGATCCACAAGGAGCTGTACCGATGATCGACCAGTCTCATATTCGCAACTTTTCCATCATTGCCCACATTGACCACGGCAAGTCCACTCTCTCCGACCGCCTCATTGAGCTCTGCGGCGCGGTGGAGAGCCGGATCATGTCCGACCAGATCCTTGACAACATGGAGCTGGAGAAGGAGCGCGGCATTACCATCAAGGCCCGCGCCGTGGGTCTGAACTATAAGGCGGAGGATGGGGAGAGCTATACCCTCAACCTCATCGACACGCCGGGTCACGTGGACTTCAACTACGAGGTCAGCCGCTCTCTGGCCGCCTGCGAGGGCGCGGTGCTGGTGGTGGACGCCTCCCAGGGTGTGGAGGCCCAGACTCTGGCCAACGCTTATCTGGCACTGGAGCACGATCTGGAGATCCTGCCCGTGGTCAACAAGATCGACCTGCCCGCCGCCGACCCTGCCCGCACTAAGAAGGAGATCGAGGACATCGTAGGCATTCTGGCCGAGGATGCGCCGGAAATTTCCGCAAAAACCGGTCTGAACGTGGAACAAGTTCCCGAATACATCGTCAAAAATGTACCGGCTCCTCAGGGCGACGCCTCGGCTCCCCTGCAGGCTCTGGTCTTTGACAGCCAGTATGACAGCTACCGGGGCGTGGTGGTGCTCATCCGCGTGGTGAACGGCACCCTTCGCCGGGACGATACCGTCCGCTTTATGGCCAGCGGCGCTACCTACAAGCTGCTGGAGGTGGGACATCTGCGGCCCATGGGCTTCGACCCCTGCGAGGAGCTCGCCGCCGGCGATGTGGGCTATTTCACCGCCAGCATCAAGAACGTGGCCGACACCCGGGTGGGTGACACCGTTACCCTGCTGGATTCGC
>JAGHSH010000003.1 GCA_018065965.1 Candidatus Apopatocola equi | reverse complement strand
GGGGTTCTCCACGCCGTAGCCCGCGGCGATCTCAGCCTGGGTGAGCAGCACCTTTGCCATGGCGGCGGCGCGCTCGGTGCTGCCGTTCTTCCGCTCCTCGTCCAGCTTCTGCACGGCGGCGTGGCTGAGATTCAGCTCCAGCACCCGCCGGGCCTTCATGTTCATGTTGTTCAGATCCACGCCGGGCAGGGAGCGGAAATACTTCTCCATTTCCAGCGTGACCTCACCCTCGGCGCTCAGGCACACGGGGTAGCTCTCCAGCCGGGAGGAGATCTTCACGCTTGCGACCCGCTCGCCGCACTGCTCCCGAACAAAGTCGATGAGCTCCCGGTTCTCCTCGGCGGCCTTTTCGCTCTCGGCCTTTTCCTCCTCGCTCTCCAGACCCAGATCCTCACCGCAGACGTTGCGGAATTCCCTGTCGGCGTAGCTGTGGAGGATCTCGGTCACGAACTCGTCGGCCTCATAGGTGAAGCAGAGGAAGTCGTAGCCCCGGGAGCGTACCCGCTCGGTCTGGGGCAGGGTGAGCGCCCGCTCGTTGCTCTCGGCAGCGGCGTAGTAGATATACTTCTGCTCCTCGCTCATGGCGTCGGTGTATTCCTTCAGCGTCACCATTTTGCCCTGTGCGGAGGAATAGTAGAGCAGCAGATCCTGCAGCAGCTCCTTCTTCATGCCGTAGTCGCCCACGATGCCGTACTTCAGCTGGATGCCGAAGGCATCGAAGAACTTCTCGTACTTCTCCCGCTCGTTTTCCAGCAGGCGGGTCAGCTCGGCCTTGATCTTCTTCTCCAGATTGTTGGCGATCATCTTCAGCTGCCGGTCATGCTGCAGCAGCTCCCGGGAGATGTTCAGACTCAGATCGGGGGAATCCACGATGCCCCGCACGAAGCGGAAGCAGTCGGGCAGCAGGTCAGCGCACTTGTCCATGATCATCACGCCGTTGGAATAGAGCCGCAGACCGGGCCGGTAATCCCGGGAGTAGAAATCATAGGGAGCCCGGGCGGGGATGAAGAGCAGGCAGCGGTAGCTGACCATGCCCTCGGCGTTCACGCGGATGACGCTGACGGGATCCTCGCTCTCGTGGAAGCTCTCCTTGTAGAAGGCGATGCACTCCTCGTCGGTGGCCTCCTTGCGGCTGCGCTGCCAGATGGGCACCATGGAGTTGACGGTCTCCTCCACCTCCTCGGTGGCGTAGGTCATCTTCTGAATGCCGTTTTCGTCATATTCGCCGGTGGGCTTTTTCACGCTGCGCTCCACCATGGCCTTGATAGGCCAGCGGACATAATCGCTGTATTTCTTGACCAGCTCCTCCAGCTTCCAGCTCTGGAGATACTCGCTGTACTTGTCCTCATCGGTGTCGTCCTTGAGGTAGAGCACCACGTCGGTGCCCACGCTCTCCTTCTCGGCGGGGCTGACCGTGTAGCCGTCCACGCCCTCGCTGCGCCAGAGCCATGCGCTCTCCGCTCCGTAGGCCCGGGAGAGCACCTCGACCTTTTTGGCCACCATGAAGGCAGAGTAGAAGCCCACGCCGAACTGACCGATCACATCCACGTCGGCCTCGGCCGCCTTTTCCGCATCCAGACTGTCGCGGAAGGCCTTGGTGCCGGACTTGGCGATCACGCCCAGATTCTGCTCCATGTCCGCATCGGTCATGCCGATGCCGTTATCGCTGACGGTGAGGGTGCGCGCTTCCTTATCCACCGTCAGGCGGATGCAGAAGTCCTCCCGCTCCATGCCCACGCCGGAGTCGGTCAGGGATGCAAAGCACAGCTTGTCAATGGCGTCGCTGCCATTGGATATGAGCTCACGCAGGAAAATTTCCCGGTGGGTGTAAATGGAATTGATCATCAGGTCCAAAAGCCGCTTGGACTCGGCCTTAAACTGCTTTTTCGCCATAATAGAGTTTGCGCCTCCGTAAAAAAGAATCTGCGTATGGGGATACCCATACATCTTACTATTATATCCCCAATGTCAGATTATTTCAACCGCTTTTCTGCGTTTGCAGACAGGTTTCTTTTCTGCCGCGTTCCCCCGCGCCGCGGGGGACGGAAGCAGCCCCCCTCATTCTCTTTCTCGGCAGAAAGAGAATGAGCGCCGCTGGCGGTGGAGAAGAGAACAGAGGCTCGGCGGCCAAATGCCGCCGTCGGAAGATCTGAGCTCCTGCGGCCAAGCTCAGTGCTTGTCTATGCGTTCCGGGAACCCTTCCGCTGCCGCTGGTAGGAGGTAAACGAAAGTAACCATTCGCATTAAGCAGCGGCAGCGGAAGTCCTCCCGGGATGTA
>JAGHSH010000164.1 GCA_018065965.1 Candidatus Apopatocola equi | reverse complement strand
GTGGACGCTGTGGCCGCCTCTCTCCTGCTGGAAGGCTATCTGGGCAGTTTGCACTGTGTCTGCATAAAACGAAAAAACTCCGTACAGAATAGGAACACCAATTCATGGAAGTTTCCATTCTGTACGGAGGTTTTTTACGATGAAAAGAAGAATTTCCTGTCTGACAGCACTGCTTATCGTTTTCTGCCTGCTGCTGAATCAGAGCGCTTTGGCGCTGGCGGCGCCGGTGGCGGAAAATCAGGAGATCAGCACCTATAGAGGCATCAGCGTGGGCGGAACGCTGGTGGCCGTGACGCCAGACGGCGGCCCGGTGAGCTTCCGCATCACAACAGAGCCCAGTAAGGGCAGCGTGGAGCTGGGGGAAACCGGTGAGTTCGTTTACACGCCCAACGAAAAGAGCCGAGGCCGGGACTATTTCGGTTACCGCGCCACGGACAGCAGCGGACAGGAATCCCGGGAGGCAACCGTGATCATCCGTCTCTGCAGGCAAAAGACAAAGCTGCGCTATGCCGATACCAAGGGAGAGAGCTGTGACTATGCGGCACACGCTCTGGCAGAGGCCGGCCTTTTCAGAGGCGCTGAGCTGCAGGGTCAGGCCATGTTCGAGCCGGAGCGAGAGATGAACCGGGGAGAATTTCTGAGCCTTTGCATGGCCTGTGCCGACGCCAAACTCCTTTGTGCCGTGGACAATACCGGCTATGCAGATGACGCTGCCCTCTCTCCCTGGCTCAAGCCCTATGTGGCCACGGCGCTGCTGGAGGGCTATGGCAGCAGCTCGGAGTGCAGCGGCGTCGGGGATCCGATCACATGGGCGGAGGCCGGAGAACTGATCAACGCCTGCTTCGGCATCACGGATGTTAAATGCGAAGAGGACCAGACGCAGAGCGCCGCAAATCTGCGCGCCTGCGGACTTTGGAGTGATCAGACAGAGAAGGAGCCGACTGCAGTTCTGACGCGGAGCGAGGGCGCCCGGATGCTCGTTGCCGCCATGGCCCTGCGGGAAAAGTAAAGACGCCCGGAATCCTGGGCGCCAATACTTCAGTCCTTCTGCCGGAGCTTTGCGGCAAGCTCCGCATCCGGTTCGACGATATAGGTTTTCTGATCGGTATAGATGACCCGCCCCGGCCTTGCCCCGGCAGGCTTTTTCACAAAGCGAACCAGCGTGCAGTCTACGGCAGTTTTTCCGCCGCCGGACTGTGAATAGGTGGCGGCCTGTACGGCGGCCTGCAGGATATCCTGCTCAGAGGCCTGCTTTTCCTGCTGAGAGAGGATCACATGGCTGCCGGGGATTTTCAGCACATGTAGCCAGAGATCCGTGCGACGGGCTGTATGGAGCGTGAGGCGGTCGTTTTCCTCGTTTCCTCTGCCGACCAGAACCTCCATACCGCTGTCGGTCAGGAAACGGAGGGGCTTGCGGGGGGCGGGCGTTTTGGCGCGGCGCTCCTTTTCGTTCGGCTTCAGATAGCCGCCGGCGATCAGCTCCCGGCGGATATCGGAAAGATCCCGGTCGCACTCTGCCCGGGAGAGCTCATGGAGCACGCTGTCGAGGTAGGCGATCTCCTCCTCGCTGCCCGCGATCAGCTCCGTGAGCACGCGGTTAGCGGTCTTTGCCTTGTTATAGAGCTTATAATAGGCAGCGGCATTCTGCTGGGGCGTTTTGCGCGGATCCAGCGATACAGTCACCGTGGGGCAATCCTCTTCATAGAAGTCCTGCGCCTCAAAGCTGCGCTCTCCCCGTTTGAGCCTGTATAGGTTCGCGGTAATCAGATCGGCGGTGCGGCGGTATTCCTCCCGCTTTTCCGTGGCCTTCAGCTCCCGCTGCCGAGCATCCAGCTTTCGTGCAAGCCGGTCGCGGGCAGTTTTTGCCGTGCGCTGGAGCTCGCTGCTCCGGCGGCGAATGAGCTCCTGCAGCTCCCGCTGGGCGTAAAATGCGTCCAGAAGCTCGGAGAAGCTGCCATAGCTCTCGTTTTTCACAGCAGAGCCGTACTGATAGATGGGCGTAAAGCTGAAATCCCGGGGACGGGCGCCTTCCCGGAGCAGAGTCGGGCGATAACTCCCCTGCTCTGCCATGGCCGCGAGCGCATCCATGGCGGCCGGCAGGTTAGAGGAAGAAGCCAGCTCCCGGCAGATCAGCGGCGAGAGACCGCCGAAGGTGTCCAGCAGCTTCTGATCCGGTTCACGCTCCGCGGAGCTTCGTTCATAAAGACTGCGCCGTTCCTCTGCGGTGAGCATAAAGAAGCAGGGCTTCGTTTCCACCGGCGGCTCCGCATAAAAGAGCCCCGGGAGCAGCGGGCGCCTCTCGTTGGTTTCATAGTCCGCCCGGCGCAGACAGTCCAGAATGCGGCCGTCCTCGCCGATGAGAACAAGATTCACATATCGGCCCATCAGCTCCATGACAAGGCGTTTTCTGCTCACCACGCCCAGCTCATCGGAGCTGTCCAGCTCCAGCGTGACCATACGCTCAAAGGGCGGCTGCACAACGGCGGTGATGCGGGCGCCTGTGAGGTACTTGCGAAGAAGCATACAGAACATGGGCGGCTGGGAGGGATTCTCATAGCTCTGTTCGGTCAGATGCAGTCTGGCGCTGCCCGGACGGGCGCAGAGAAGCAGCTTCTGCTTGCCGGACTCCCGGGAATGGAGAGAGAGAATCACCAGATCCCGCTCGGGCATATTGATTTTATCGATTTTACTGCCGACTATGCTCTCGTTCAGCTCGGCAGTAAGCCCGGTAAGGGCAACGGCATCCAGCGGCATCAGTTTTCCTCCCTGCCGATGAGGGCGAAGAGCTCCTCGATCCGTTCGGTCTCTTCCCGGAGATACAGCCAGCCGAAAAGAGTTTCCAGACCCGTTGCGGCGTGATATTCGCCCTCTGAGGTGTTTTTCGGAGCAACATGGCTGTGGGCATTGCGTCCCCGCTTATAGACCGCCGTCTCTCTCTCGCTGAGAACCGGGAGTATGCTCCGTACCGCCTTTGCCTGCGCTCTGGCGCAGACCTGCGCGACCGTTTCCCGATGAAGTGCTCCGGCAGTCAGCGTACCGCGGATGCAGAGGCTGCGGCGCACCAGCAGCTCATATACGCAGTCACCCATATGAGCCAAAGCAAGTACGCTCATGGCGTCGATTTCTTTTTCGGGAATCAGCATAGCTCCTCCTCTACGGCGCTGAAATCATCTTTAGATTCGTCCATCAGCTTTTCCGCATCGGACTTTTCTCCGGCACAGATGGCCTCCCATCTCTCCCGGGTAATGAGCACCTTCCGGGGCTTCGTACCCTCGGCGGGACCCACCAGCCCCAGCTCCTCCATCTCGTCCATGATCCGGCCTGCACGGCTGAAGCCGACCTTCAGCCGACGCTGCAGATGGGAAACAGAGCCCTGCTTCTCATCCAGCACGATCTCCACGGCCCGGGGGATGAGCTCATCAAAGCCTGCAAACAGCTCGTTGGAGGAATCGGCTGCAATCTCGTCGGCAATGGCGCTGCGCGGAGCGTTTCCTTTTTCCTTTTCCCGCTCCTTCTGCGCAACCTTCTGTTCGATCTCACGGATGACGCTCTGATCGTAATGCGCTTCGCTCCCCTGCTTGATAAAGTCAATAACGGCCTCCCGTTCCTCATCGGAAACGAAAGCGCCCTGAATGCGCTGGGGTTTCCCCATGCCGATGGGAGAATAGAGCATATCGCCCTTGCCCACCAGCTTTTCCGCGCCGCTCTGATCCATGATGATGCGGGATTCCATGGAGGAGGACACCGCAAAGGCAATGCGGCTGGGGATATTGGCCTTCATCAGACCTGTGATCACGTCCGCAGAAGGACGCTGGGTCGCAATCACCAGATGAACGCCGGCGGCTCGACCCATCTGCGCCACCCGGCAGATACTCTCTTCCACTTCCTTGGCAGCCGTCATCATCAGATCGGCCAGCTCGTCGATAACGATCACAAGGCTGGGCATGGGATCCTCGCCGTTGAGACGCTGGATCTCATTGTAGCCCTCCAGATCACGGACATTGACCTCGGAGAAGAGCCGGTAGCGCTTCATCATCTCCACCACGCTCCACTGCAGAGCACCGGCAGCCTTCTTAGGGTCGGTAACGACCGGGATGTAGAGGTGCGGAATACCGTTGTAGATCTGAAGCTCCACCATCTTGGGGTCGATCATGATGAGGCGCACCTCATCGGGACTGGCCTTGTAGAGCAGAGAGAGGATCAGACAGTTCATGCACACGGACTTGCCGGAGCCCGTGGTACCGGCAATGAGCATATGGGGCAGCTTGGAAATATTGCCCACAATGCAGTCGCCGGAAATATCCTTGCCGATGGCAAAGCTCAGAGGAGACTTTGCCTTGCGGAAGGAATTGGATTCCAGCAGCTCACGGAGACCGACTGTGGAGGTATGCCTGTTCGGAACCTCTACGCCGACGGTGCTAACCTTGTCGGGCACAGGGGCAATGCGTACATTTCTCTACGCCCAGATTCAGTGCCAGATCTCCGGCCAGATTGGTGAGCTTGGTCAGACGCAGTCCGGCATCCAGCTCCAGATCGTAGCGGGTAACGGAGGGGCCTCTGGTCACGCCTGTTACCCGTGCGCCCACATTGAAGCTCTTAAGGCAGGTATTCAGCCGCTCGGTGTTTACGCGGATCTCTTCCCCGCTCTCCCCGGCGGAGCTGTTGAACTCCTCCAGCAGCTCCAGCGGCGGGAAAACATAGGTGTCCGGCTTCTCGGCATTGCCGATCTCCGCTGCGACCTCGATGGTGGCCTGCTTGACCTCCTCGTGGGAGGCTTTTTCGGTCTCGAGCTCCAGGGGGGGCAGAGCGCTCACGGCGGGCGCAGGCTTTGCGCTCTCCGGCGCGGTCTTAGACGGCTCCGGGGATGTGAGCGGCGCGGCAGGCTCGGCGATGAAGGGCGAAACCGCGGCTTTTCTCCGCTTTTTCTTCTCCTCGGCCGCGCTCATGTCCTCTAAAAGCGCATCCACATTGGCGTTTTCTCTCGTCTTTCTCAGCGTATCGTAGCCCTGAGGCATAACGGGGATATCCTCAATCGGAGGAAGCTCTTCCTCGACGCTCTCGTTTTTCTTTGCTTTCTTTGCGCTCCCCTTCTTCGGCTTCACACTTTCCTCGGGGAAGATATCCGCAGCGGCTACCGCTCTGGCACGGCGGGAGCTGCTCCCCTGCATGATCGTGGGAAGCGACTCTGCGGGAACGAAGAGCTCATCCTGCTTTTTGGCAGCCTTTTTATCAGCGGTCTTTTTCTCTTCACGGGCAGCCTTGGGGGCAGCGGTGACCAGATCGCTCCAGGAAACACCCAGACCGGAAATGCCGCAGATCAGGAAGGCAGCAACCAGCAGCGGCATGGCGCCGTAGGGGCTGATCGCCTCTCTGAGCAGCTCCGAGAGATAGCCGGAGATCAGGCCGCCGCTGCGCATGGAAAGACCCGTGGTATAAAACTGCGCCGCGGAGGTATACGCCATGCTGTACTGTGCGCCGCAGCGGATCAGGTGAACGATGGAGCCCAGCAGCGCCGGGAGACTCAGCAGGCAGGCTGTTCTCTGCTTTGCACGTTCCGCCTTCAGCAGCAGCAGGAATGCGCAGAACACGAGAACAGGGGGAGCAACCAAGAAGCCCCAGCCGAAGAGTCCCTTGAGCACATACACGCTCAGGGCATCGATCAGCCAGTGACTGTTCATGAAATATCCCAAAAAGGAAAAGCCGCCGCAGAAAAAGAGCACTACTCCCCAAAGCTGGGAGCCCGAGCCGGTGTTCTTTTTGGCGTTCTTTCGGGAAGAAGCCGAGGATCCGGTTTTACGTTTTGTATTGCTTGTCTGTGCCATTCATGCCTCTGATTATCTGATGAAGAGAGAAAGGAGGAGCGTGATTACGCCCGCGCCCCAGAGATAGTAACGCAGTCCCTTGCCAAAGCCGCCGCTGCGGAGCAGGCGGCGCAGAAGGACGATGGAAAAATAGCCCGACACTGCCGCAGTGAGCATGCCCACCAGATAAGGCAGGATGAACGCAGTGCTCACACCGGCCTGAATGGCATCGATCAGGGAAAGCAGGTTCGCACCCAGCACTGCGGGCAGGCTGAGAAGCAGAGAATACCTCACGGCAAAGCTGCGCCCCAGACCGTTGGCAAGACCGGCAGTAATGGTGGAACCGCTGCGGGACACGCCCGGGATCACGGCGATGGCCTGACACACGCCGATGAGCAGCGCGTTGAGCAACGTCATGGTCTTGCCGTTTTTCTTTCCTCGGGGCATCTGATCGGCCACATAGAGCATGCAGCCGGTGAGAAGGAAGGTCAGGCCGATAAACCACGTCTTATAATACAGACTCTCCAGCAGATCCTTGACAGGAAGGACAAAGGCCAGCGGCAGGGTGCCGAAGAACATCATCAGCAGCAGCCGCGCCCCGGGATAGCCCTTTTTCGGCACAGGGCGGCGATAGCGGATGTCCTGCACAAAACGGATGGAATCGGCAGCGATCTCCTGCAGGTCTGTCCAGTAGGCTGCGCAGACCGCCAGCAGCGTGCCGAGATGAAGCAGCACATCAAAAAGCAAATGCCCGTTCTCAGCTGTCTGCAGATGGAAGAAGTTCTGCAGCACAGAAAGATGACCGGAGCTGGAAATGGGCAGGAACTCTGCAATACCCTGAATCAGCCCCAGAAGAACGGCGGCGCCTATGGACATATGATCACTCCCTCTACTTGTTGCTTAGACTCTTTATTATATCATTACACCGAAGCGTTTGCAAGGGTGAATTCCGCTGTCGTTCTTTTTTGGAAATAAGGCTTGCAATTCTCTGCCGTGAGTGCTATACTGCACAGAGTGATACGCGGATATAGTTCATCGGTAGAACGACGGCTTCCCAAGCCGTAGAGGTGGGTTCGATTCCCATTATCCGCTCCATACCCAAGCCCTTGAGCAGAGATTCCGTTCAGGGGCTTTGTCATATCTGAATTTCTTCCTTTCTTCGTGAGGCTGCATCGAATGAAACACCTGCCAAGAAAAAGATGGGCCCGCCGACTGCGGGCTTTTTTCATATGTACCGCCCTCTGTCTCCTCCTGAGCGGATGTGAAAGCAAGACGGCAGAGCTGCCTTCCGAAACGGAAACGCCGATCGCAGCGGAAAATCCGGTTGTGTATGAAGGACTTGTGATCAGCGAGGTGATGGCACACAACAGTGCTATACTCTGCCGCGGCGGAGAATTCCCCGATTGGGTCGAGCTTTGCAACCGCAGCAGCGAAGCGATCCCGCTCTCCGGCTGCGTGCTCAGCGACGGAGTTCACAGCTACGTGCTCGATGGAGGCGAGCTGAGAAGCGGAGAGTGTCTGCTGCTCTGCGCCGGAAAAGGCGCGGCGGATCTGTCCTTTGCCCTCTCTGAGGAGGAAACCGTCACTCTCTTTGCGCCGGACGGAAGGATTCTCTCCTCCTGCTGCTGTGCCGGTGCGGCGGAAAACGAATCCCTTATCCTCACAGAGGCAGGCGGCTATGTCCCCTCCTCCGCTCCTACTCCAGGCTTTGACAACAGTGAGGAGGGCTATGCGGCCTTTCAGCGCTCCCTGCCCATGGCGGAGGACATTCGCATCAGCGAGGTGTTCGCTCACGGCAGCAGCGATCTCGGCACCTATGACTGGGTCGAGCTTTATAACAGCGGCGAGAGCGCTGTCAGTCTGGCGGACTATTCTCTCAGCGACCGGCTGCAGCGGAGCGAGAAGCTCCTTCTTCCCGATATTCTGCTGGCTCCCGGTGAGTATTATATCAGCCCTCTTGGGGAGGAGAGCTTTTCCCTCAGTGCGCGTGAGGAGAGCGTTTATCTTTTCCGTCAGGGTGCGCTGCACGATTCTCTTTGCCTCGCGGGCATTCCGGCTTCCGGCTCCGTAGGACGGGAGGCCGGTGAAGGGAAGCTGTTCTATGCCGTCCCGACGCCGGGAACCGCCAACGCACGGGGCTGCCGCTTCGTTGCCGGAAAACCCGTGCTGCAGGGGAAGGAAGGCGTCTTTGCGCCCGGAGAGCGTGCGGAAATCTCGCTGTGTGCAAAGGGCGAGATTCACTATACGCTGGACGGTTCCCTGCCGGACCGAAACAGCCCGGTCTGGACGGAGCCGCTGAACATATCCGCCGACACGGTACTGCGTGCGATTGCCATAGAGGAGGGCAAGCTCGATTCGCCGGTGCTCTGCTGCAGCTGGATTTTTACAGATACTTCTCTGCCTGTTGTCAATCTTGTCGGAGAACCCCCTGCGGCGCTGGAACGCATGAAAAAAAGCCTGGGCCGGGATCCGGAGGTTCAGGCGGTGTTCTCCTATTACGGAAACGACTTTTCCGTCTCTGTTCCCTGCGGTGTGAATCTGTCCGGCAATGCCAGCAAAAAGGTTGCCACCAAGAGCTTTAAGCTCAGCTTCCGCAGCTGCTACGGGGCAGACGTCCTTTGCGGCGACCTGTTCGGTACGGGTATCAGCGAATACGGCTCCATTTTGCTGAAAAAGGGCATCGACGCCGGGGATATGGTCTTTAAAAATGAGCTTTTCGAAACGCTGGCGCTCTCCTTCACCGAGCGCTCCCCCGTAAGGCGCAGTCAGTTCTGCCGGATGTACATCAACGGCAGCTACTGGGGACTTGTCTCCATGAAGGAGGATTTCTCCCGCTCCTATTTTGCCGCCCGCTACGGAGGAGATAAGGACGAGGTGGATTACTTCAAGTTTCCGACGAGCAACTGCAGGGAATTCGAGCAGACCGTGATGGCGCTCTGCAAAGGGAAAAGAGCCCTGAGCGACGCGGATTACGAACAGTTCTGCACACTGGTGGATATCGACAGTCTGATCGACTTCATGATCGTCAAGGGCATAGCCGGCGACAAGGATTACTATCCGAATATCGGCCTGTTCCGCTCTCCCGCAGCCGGAGGCCGCTGGCGCTTCATGCTCTGGGATTTCGACTGTGCCTTCACCGCACCCTTCGGGAATATGGTCGCTCCGTCCAATGAGGAGTATTTCAGCATGTCCCTGTCCGTAATCGTAAAAACTCTGCTCGGAAATGAGCAGTTCCGAACACGCTTCCTCAACAGGCTGGCAGAGGCGCTGAGCGGAGCCTTCTCCGGTGAGAATATGCTCACAGTCATGGAAAGCTACCGGATGCTTCTCCGGGAGGAGGTCGAGGAAGACTGGGGGGTCTGGCATTTCAACTTCGTTCACTGGGAGCCCCGGCTGGACGCCTGCGCAAGGATGATCGAAAGCGGTCAATGGCGCCGGGAAATCATTCTCCACGTTAAAAGCCTGCCCTTTATAAACAGCGCGGATGTGGATGCTGCGCTGGGGCAGTAGAATCCGCAGAACAGAAGGTATTTTCTCTCCGCACCGCGGCAGAGCCGGAATACCTTCTGTTCTTTTTTCTGTCCGCTCCGCATAGACTGCCATGCTTCGATAGACAGAGCCGGAGGTGAGAGGAGTATATTCACGCTGTGTCTTCTTCTGCTGTATCTGCTGAGCTGCGACGGCTGGGAGCTGTGGGTACTGGGAACAGCAGTGCTTTTTCACGAGCTCGGACACCTGGCGGCGCTGAGAGTCTGCGGCGTCCGCTTCCGCGGGCTGTCGCTGGGTGAGGCCGGGCCGCTGATCGGCTGCGGCGCACTCAGCACAAGCCGGGAGGAGGTGCTGACAGCTCTCTCCGGCCCTCTTGCCGGGCTGCTCTGGGCACTGCTTGCTTCAGCGCTTC
>JAGHSH010000084.1 GCA_018065965.1 Candidatus Apopatocola equi | reverse complement strand
GCTCCGTGGCGATGCGCAGGTACATATTAATGTCCAGCGCATTATGATGGGTAATGAAGGGACGGGCGGTGGCGCCGCCGGAAATGCTGTTGAGCACCGGGGTCTCCACCTCGATGTAGCCGAGGTTGTTCAGATACTCGCGCAGGTGCTGGATAAAGCGGCTGCGGATCACAAAGGCGTCCTTGACCTCGGGGTTCACGATCAGATCCACATAGCGCTGACGGTAACGGGCTTCCTTGTCCGTAAGACCGTGGTATTTCTCAGGCAGGGGCAGCAGACTCTTGCTCAGCAGGGTATACTCGCTGACCCGGCAGGAGATCTCGCCCTTTTCGGTGCGGAAAATCTCGCCCTTCACGCCGACAATATCGCCCACGTCCAGCTTCTTCCACTCGGCATAGGTCTCGTCGCCCAGAATGTCACGGCGAACATAGAGCTGAATGCGTCCCTGCTTGTCCTGCAGGTTGCAGAAGGTCACCTTGCCCATGGGACGCTTGCCCATAAGACGGCCGGCCATGGAAACGACCTTGCCCTCATAGGCGGCAAAATCGTCCTTGATATCGGCTGAGAATGCATCCGCATCGTAGCGGGTCACGCGGAAGGGGTCGTTGCCGCTCTCCTGCAGAGCACGGAGCTTTTCGCGGCGAACCGCCAGCTCAGAGGTAGCCTGAGCAGCCATATTCTTTTCTTCCTGCGGCATATCTGTTATCTCCTCAGTTCTTGATTTCGATCACTTCAAACTTCACCACGCCGATGGGGGCCTCGATCTCCACCACATCGCCCTCGCGGTGACCCATCAGGCCTCTGCCCACGGGGGAATCGTTGGAAATACGGAACAGGCGGGGATCCGCCTCCTGAGAGCCGACCAGAAGGTAGGTCTCCAGAGTTCCGTCTTCCAGATCCTTCACGGTCACATGGCTGCCCACGGCGACCTTGTCGGAAGCGGTCTGCTCAATGATAACGGCGTGTTCGACCAGATCCTTGACCTCGGCAATGCGGGAATAGAGCTTGCCCTGAACGGTCTTGGCCTCGTCATATTCACTGTTTTCGGAAAGGTCACCAAAGCTGCGGGCTTCCTTGATCAGCTCCGCGACCTCCTTGGTCTCCACTTCCTCCATGTGCCTCAGCTCTTCCACCAGCTTGTCCAGCTGGGTCTGACTCATGCGATACTTGTTGTCCGTAGCCATATTCGATCAAATCCTTTCAGATAATGCAGTTTTAAGGGCTTCAAGCCAGTATTACATTATAATTTCTAAAGCTCCCCGCGTCAAGTAAAATCTGCGGCAGCCGGAGGCTGCCGCAGTGTTCTTACTTCATGGCCTGCGCCACATCGATGGCAGCCTCATAGATAACGTCCAGAGAGCTGTCCTCAATGGCCCGGGAACGCACATCCGGCAGCACGCCGCCGAGAGTCTGCAGGCTCCTGCGCTCGGAGTTCAGGAAGTTGTACTTGGAAACACGGATGGCACTGCCGTCCGTCAGAGGCAGTACCACCTGAGAGTGGCCGTTGCCGCTGGTACGCTCCCCTACCACCTTGGCCGCAGAATAGGACTGCATGACCAGAGCAAACATTTCCGCCTCGTTCTCCGTCTCGCCGTTGATCATCACGACAAGGGGAAGATCAGTGCATTTGCTGTCGGAGGAGTACATGGTCTCCTTGCCGTTTTTGTCCTGACAGA
>JAGHSH010000005.1 GCA_018065965.1 Candidatus Apopatocola equi | reverse complement strand
GTGCATGATTATGAGCACCGCGTGATCAAGGACATCGAGCACTGGCAGGACACCGTGAAGATGCCCCGCACCGACTTCCCCGATGAGGACTGGGCTGCCTATGAGGCCCGTGCCGCCGCCATCGACCGCAACGAGGTCTTTGCCTCCACCATGTCCGCCCCCGGCATCTTCGAGCAGGTGCACTACCTCATGAGCATCGACGAGGCTCTGCTGGCCTTCTACACCAACCCCGAGGAGATGCACGAACTCATCGAGTACATCACCGACTATGAGCTGAAGCTGGCCAAGGAGCTGGTCAAGCACGGTCACCCCGACGCCGTGTTCCATCATGACGACTGGGGTTCCCACAACTCCTCCTTCATGTCCCCCGAGATGTTCAACGAGTTCATCGTGCCCGCCTACAAGAAGGTCTACGGCTACTACAAGCAGAACGGCGTTGAGCTCATCGTCCACCACTCCGACTCCTACGCCGCCAACCTGGTGCCCGCCATGATCGAGATGGGCATCGACGTGTTCCAGGGCTGTGTCACCACCAACAACGTGCCCGCCCTTGTCAAGGAATACGGCGGCAAGATCAGCTTCATGGGCGACATCAACAACGGCGTTGTGGATATCCCCCGCTGGACTCCCGAGCTGGTGGAGAACGAAGTGCGCCGCGCCTGCGAGACCAACGGTAAGCACTATTTCATCCCCTGCCTGACCGCCGGCGGCCCCGGCAGCACCTATCCCGGTGTGTACCAGGCTGCCTCCGAGGCCATCGACAAGATGAGCAAGGAAATGTTCTGATTCTTACCCCAACGGGGGCGGCTTTGCCGCTCCCGTTTTTTGCACGGCAAAATGTCTGGCTTGCGCGGCTCCGTACACTGCAAATAGATGATTTACAGCCGCCTCATACTGTGCTATTATAATAAAAACGCATAAAACCGTGTGTTCCAAAAAAAGAGATAAAGGAGAAAAAGAACCATGTTCAAGAAGATTCCTTTTGTTGAAACTGAGATGGAGACCGCTTTCCAGATGCCCGGCATCATGGGCCGTCCCGGCACGGTCATCCACAAGGCTCCCGTGTCCCCCCGCCAGAACGCCGAGGCCATGTACTGGGATCATCACCCCTACTACATGAGCACCTCCACCACCCAGGGCCTGCGCAATCCCTGGAACATCCACATGGGCCGCGGCGGCCAGCCCGGCCTGATCGACGATCTGGGCATCGAGTGGGTGTTTGAGCCCACCGCCGGCGGCTCCATCGTCCATCCCGAGAAGCCCCAGCTGCTGGACGATGTGAACAACTGGAAAGAGCTCGTCCACATTCCCGATCCCGATAACTGGGACTGGGAGGCCGCCAAGGCTGAGATCGAGCTGGATTACCGTCTGCCCCTGATGGTCAGCTTCACCAACGGCTTCGGCTTCGAGCGCATGATCTCCATGATGGGCTTCGTCCCCGCCGCCATGGCTCTGCTGGACGATGAGCAGACCGAGGCCATCAAGGAAATGCTGCAGGCCTTCGCCTACTTCGGCTGCAAGTGCATCCGCAAGTATTGCGAGGAGTTCCCCTCTCTGGACGTGATCAACATCCATGACGACTGGGGTTCCCAGCAGTCCACCTTCTTCTCCGAGGACATCGCCCGTGAGATCTTCCTGCCTTACATGAAGCAGCTCACCGACTGCATCCATGAGCAGGGCCGTATCGCCTCCCTGCACTCCTGCGGCCACAACGACAAGCGCACCCAGGTGTTCATCGACGCCGGCTTCGATGAGTGGCAGCCCCAGGACATGAACGACTTCGATTTCCTCTTCGAGAACTTCGCCGACAAGATCCTCCTCTACGTCTGGGAAGACACCACCGAGCTGGCCGACAAGAGCGAGGAGGAGCAGCGCGCTGCTGCCCGCAAGTTCTTCGACCGCTTCAACAAGCCCGGCAAGTTCACCATGCTCTCCAGCCACATGAGCTCTGCCCCCAAGGCATTTCTGGACGAGATCTATCGTTACTCCCGCGTCCGCTACGCCGAGTGGTAATCCGATAAACCCAAAAAACGCACCGTCAGCTGACGGAGCGTTTTTTGCGGCCTGTTTTCCCACAGTGCGGGGAACCGGAACACGGATTGCCACGTCAATTCGCTCCTCGCAATGACACAGAAAGAAACAAACCTCCCTCGTTCGAGGGAGGCTTGACTGTATTCTGTTCTTTATCCTTTCAGCAGCTTCCAGTTACCGATGACGGGCAGCTTCTCCCGGATACCGGCGGCGGCGTTCTTCACGCCCTGCACCGCCAGATAGATGCAGCCGAGCTTGAGCCCGAGGCCGATGAGTCCGTGAAAGACCCCGAAGGCAGCCAGCTCCGCGAGGAAGAGTGCCAGCCCCTGATTGGCATGGAAGCGGATCTACTCGCTGGCCTTTTTCAGCAGCAGGGGCACGAAGAACAGCGGCCCCACATAGCAGAGGGCGGACATACGCCGGGACTGTTCGTTCTCGCCGTCAAAGACCTCATATTCCACGTGGGAGGTGCTCTGCGCTTCCTGCTCCCAGCGGTGTTCCTGCTGCCGGCTCTGCTGCTCCTCCCGTTTGGGCTGCGGAGCAGACTGCACGGCAGTGCCGGAGCTCTGCTTCTGCTCATAGCCGCAGGCGGGGCATTTGGTCTGGCCCATGGGAATATAGGCGCCGCACAGGGTACAATAGCTCATTTTTTCTGCTCCTTCAGCTTTTTTCGCCATTATACCCGATTTTCTCTCACTCTGCAAGACCCTCAGGCACAGAATCTGTGCTTTCCGATGGTCGTCAGCAGCGGCCGTGACCAGATCCATTTGCTGGTGGCCGTGGCCGGGTTGAAGTAGTAGATCGCGCCGCCGGTGGGATCCCAGCCGGAGAGCGCGTCCCGGGCGGCGCTGTAGGCGGAGTCCGCCACACTCTGGTTGAACTGCCCGTCCGTCAGGCAGGAAAAGGCTCCCTGCTGGTAGATCACGCCGCTGATGCTGTTGGGGAAGCTGGGGTGATCCACCCGGTTGAGCACCACCGCACCTACTGCCACCTGCCCGGTGTAGGGCTCGCCGCGGGCCTCGGCGGAGATGAGCCGGGCCAGCAGATATACGTCCCCGTCCCCGTTGGCGCTGCCCCCGGCGTTGATGCCCAGTGCGGCGAGCGTCTGCTTCCCGACCTTGCCATCCACGCTCAGACCGTTTTTCTGCTGGAAATATCGGACGGCGGCCTCGGTCTTGCTGCCGTAGATGCCGTCAACGCGGCCGCTGTAGTAGCCCCAGTCCGAGAGCCTGCGCTGGATCTCCCTCACCGTGTCGCCGCTGCTGCCCCGCTGGTAGCTGGCAGCGGAGATCTGCAGCACCAGCAGCGACGCCGCCAGCAGTCCGATAAGCCATCTGCGCCATGTATGCATAGGAAATACTCCCCCCGTTGCTTTTTCGGTAGCTTGTGCAGCGGAGGGAGTTTTATGCATGACGCGCTGTGCGTCAGTCTCTCTTGAGTGCCTCGATGGGGTTGAGATTCGATGCCTTCACGGCGGGAATCAGACCGAACACCACACCGATGACCGTGGAGAAAGCCAGCGCGATGAGCGCTGCACCCATGGAAACGGCGGTGGGAGTGCCCATGACGGCGGAGATCAGCCGCGCCATGACCACGCCGGAGACTACGCCCAGCACACCGCCGCAGCTGGTGAGCACGGCGGCCTCGGTGAGGAACTGGTAAAGGATGCGCTTTTTCCGGGCGCCCAGTGCCTTTTTCAGACCGATCTCGGCGGTGCGCTCGGTCACGGTGACGAGCATGATGTTCATTACGCCGATACCGCCTACCAGCAGGGAAATGCTGGCGATCCAGATAAGCTGGGAGTTGGTGGAGCGGGAGAGCTGCTGAATCTGCTCGGCCTGCTCCATGAGGTCGATGGCCCGGTAGCTGAAGCTGCCGTCGCCGCCGGTGATCTGGGTGGCGGTGAGCAGCTGCGCCGCTTCCTGCCCGACCCGGGTCATGTTGTCTGTATGGTCGGCGGTGAGCAGCACGGTCTCAGGCTCATCGAAGCGATAGAGGATGGGCCAGGTGCTCCCCGGCACGAACACGGTGCCGCCGCCGGAGCTGTAATAGGTGTAGTAATCCGAAAGGGAGCTGATGTCCGGCTCGGTCTTGCTGACGGGGTTCACGACTCCGATGACCGTAAAGGGCTGCTCCAGAATCTCCACGGTACAGCCCAGGGGGAAATCCCCGCCGAAGAGGGCGGTCACAGCGGCCGCATCCAGCAGGCAAACCTTTTTGCTTTTGGCAAAGTCCGCTTCGGAAAAGCCTCTGCCGTAGAGGAGAGCATAGCCCGCCGTGTCCAGATAATGGGCGTCCACGCCCAGCAGCGAACCGTTGAAGCCGTGGTCGCCCGCATAGATGCCATTGCACCACTCCCGGGAGTGGAACAGGGACACGCTCTCCACATGATCCAGTCGGCTGAGCTCCTGCCGGGTGTCCTCGGTAACGGGCTTCACGCCGTCGGGGGGCGGGTTCCAGGTCAGGTCATAGGGGTTGTTCTTCTGATAGAGCCTCACGGAAACGCCATTGGTGCCCGCACCCACCAGATTGGCCTTGATCTGCTCGCTGGTGCCCCGGATGGTGGAAACGATGGTGATAATGGAGGCAATGCCGATGATAATGCCCAGCATGGTCAGCACGGAGCGCAGCTTGTGGTTCCAGAGTCCCTGAAAGGCAACACTTAAATTTTCACGCATGGTTCTGCCTCCTCAGTAGCCGTACAGGCTTTCGATGCCCGCGATCTCCGCCTTCTGCCCGTCCCGGAGCGAACGCCCGTAGGGGAAGGCCAGATATTCCACGCCCTCCAGTCCGCTCGTGATCTGCACATAATTGCCCCACAGGGAGCTGCCGGTGGTCACATAGCGCTTTTCCAGACCCTTTTCGCCCAGTGCCCACACATAGCTTTTGCCGTTCTCACTGCGGACGAAGGGATTCATCAGGAAGTAGCCGCTGCCCTCGCCGCCGGGGCTGTAGGTCAGCTGCACATATTCGCCCTCCCGGAGCTTGGCGTCCTCGCCTACGGAAACCGTGAAGGGGTAAAGACTCACGTTCTGATTGCCCTCGGAGTAGTGGTAATAATAGCCGCTGTCGGTGGGGAAGGGACTGATGGAAACGATGGTGGCGTCCAGCGTCTCATAGCTCTCCCAGGACAGGAGGGAAACCGTGTCGCCCACATGCATGCTGTCCAGCTCCGTTTCGCTCAGAGCGCCGGTGACCATATAACCGCCGCCGCCGGAAACAAGGATCAGCGGCGTGCCCTCGCTGCGGGCCTCTTCTATATCCCGGACGGTCTTGACCACGCCGTCAATGGTGGCCTTCACGGTGCCGCTCTCCAGCTCGTGCCGGACGGTCTCCAGCTCCACTTTGGCCATTTCCAGCTTCAGCTCCAGATCGCGGATCTTTTTGTCCGCTTCCTTTTTCATGGAGTTCAGCTCAGACCAGGAATAGGTGGGGCCGGTGTATGGCTCCTCCTGGGGCTCCTCTTCCTCGCCCTCCTCCCGGGGGACGGAGGAATCGTATTCGCTCGGCAGCACGGTGAAGGCCCAGCTGCCGTCCTCCCGCGGGATCACGCGGATCTCCACGGCGTTGACCACGCCGCCCTGCAGGGAGTCCTGCACCCGCTGCTCCAGCACCGCATACAGCTCTCTCATGCCCTGCGCCCGGGCGCTGTCAGCCAGCTGGGAGAGAAAGGCCGTATCCAGCAGGCAGCTCTCGTTCCAGAGAAAGACCACCGGATCGTCCACCGTACCGTTGCCCTTTCGGGGCTGCCCCACATTGCCGGGCTGCAGCTCCGGCTCCTCCGTGGGCTGTGGGGGAACATAGATCTGGTAGCTGTTCATGGCCTGCCGCTCTTTTTTTGCGTTCTCCAGATCCAGCTCCAGCTGCCGCACGGCTATGTCCTTGCGCTCCAGCTCCAGATCGGTGAGGGTGGTGTCGAAGGCGATAAGCTCATCGCCCACCGATACCTTCTGCCCCTCCTTTACAAGAATTTCCGTGACCTCCTGGGTGTTGGAGATATATACGCTCTGCACCCGGTCGGTGGTCACGCGGCCGTCGGTCTGGGCGTTGCCGGAGCTGGAATACTGTCCCACATCCGTCAGCGCATACACATTCACCGCCGCGTTGCCGCGGATGAGCAGCAGCACCCCGTAGATGCCGCCGCCTCCCACCAGCACGCTCAGAAGCACGATGAACAGGGTGCGGCCCCAGCCGGGCATTTTTCCAAGCAGCTTTTTCATAGGGCGTCCTCCTCTACCAGCCGCCCGTCAAGGATATGACGGGTGTGACCGGCACGCGCCGCCACATTGGGATCGTGGGTGATGAGCACCACGGTGGTGCCGGCGGCATTCAGCTCCTCAAACAGATCCATGATCTGCGCGCCGGAGGCCGTGTCCAGTGCGCCGGTGGGCTCGTCTGCCAGCAGCAGCTTCGGCTTGTTGATCATGGCGCGGGCGATGGCGACCCGCTGGCACTGTCCGCCGGAGAGCTGGTTGGGGCGGTGCTCCACCCGCTCACCCAGCCCCATGCGCTCCAGCGCAGCGCGGGCCCGCTCCCGGCGTTCCGTGCGATCCACATCGGCGTAAAGCAGCGGCAGCGCCACGTTGTCCAGCGCCGTCATGGTGGGCAGCAGCTGATAGTTCTGAAACACGAAGCCGATGGAGCTGTTGCGGATGTCCGCCAGCGCATCGTCGCTCGCCCCGGCAATGTCCTGTCCGCAGAAATAATAGCTCCCGGAGGTGGGCACATCCAGACAGCCGATGAGGTTCATCAGCGTGGTCTTGCCGGAGCCGGAGGGCCCCATGATGGCCAGATATTCCCCCTCCTCCACGGAGAGGTCAATGTGCTTGAGGATCTCAATATAGCCGTCGCCCAGAGGGAAGCTCTTGCAGATGTCATGCATTTCCAGCAGCATCATCCGACCTCCGCCATTTCCGGCTCCATAGCCTCCGGCATGGGCTCGCTGCCCTCATTGCCGCCCTCGCTGTCTTCGGCGTTTCCGCCGTAGCCCTGCTCGCCGTAGCGGATCACAGGCGCACCGGCCCGGAGTCCCTCGGCGGGCGCTGCCACATAGTCCGTCAGCGCCAGACCGCCCGCGACCTGCCAAAGATCGGTCTCGGCGCTGTATTCGCCCAGGGTGACGGAACGCTTTTCCAGCTTGTCCCGGCCGCTTACCGCCCAGACCCAGGGGTGGGCGTCCGCATCGGAGATATAATAGGCGGGCAGCCAGATGCCGTCGCCCAGCTCGCCCTGACCGTAATCGGGCTCGATGACCACATGCTGACCCAGAATGAGCCCTTCGGTGTTCTCCAGCTCGATATAGAAGGGGTACTTGCTGGCGGAGGTCATTTCATCGACGCCGCCCATCACATAATATCCGCCGCTATCGCCGCCGTTCTTTACGGGGTTGTCCCAGTCGATGCTGGTGACGGTGCCCCGCCAGAACTGACTCATGTCCGTGCGGGAATAGACCAGCACCTGCATCCCCGGGTTCAGAGAGCCCAGATTCAGCTCGCTGATGTTGCCCTGCACCCGGTAGTGGGACACGTCCATGACGGTGATGAAGGCGTCGGCGCCGCTGCCGTCCCCGGGCATACCGCCGCTGTTCTCCGCGACGGACATGACCCGGCCGGCGATGGGGGAGAATACCTCCGTGGCCTCCAGAGCGGCCTTCTTAGCCTCGATCTCCCGCTGCTTCACGGCCTTGTTGTACTCGGCCTCCCGCAGATCGGCCTTCTTGCTGTCGATACGGATGGTGTAGGAGAGCTGGTTGGTGATATAGACCATGGACTTGGTCTTTTCCAGCTCGGCGATCTCCTCCTGGGCGGTGACGATGGTGTTTTCCAGATTCTTCAGCTCCAGCTCCAGCTTCTCCAGCTCCAGCTGCATGGCGGCCGCATCGTAGACAAAGAGCTTGTCGCCCTCCTTCACGGTGTCGCCCTCCTTCACAAGGACTTCCAGAACCTTCTGGTTGGCATCCTTCTTCACCTTGGCCGTCTCACCGGAAACCACCTTGCCGGCGCAGCGATCCAGAAAGCCGGAGCTGCCGCCGCCGTTGACCATGCTTACCGGGATCACCGACACGCTCTCTCCGCCGCTGCAGGCACACAGGCTCAGCGACAGACTCAGAATCAGTATGATGAAAAGCGGTTTTTTCATAGCTTACCTCCTTGGGAAATGGTCTGTATTAAGTATATTAATACAGATTGGGGAAAAAGTCAAGCCTTTTGACATCGACACCGGCTTTTGCAGCAGATAACAGACAGATAGGAAATGTTTTGTTATGCAAAAAAAGTCGTGTTTTGGGCGCGCGGGTATTGCCCTCTGCATGACCCTGTGGTATAATCGAGGTGCTGTGAAATACAGAAATCAAAAATCAATAAAACTGGAGGCCACCATGGAATTCGAATATCCTCTTGTCCCCGATCTGGACGCCTATCTGGAGCGCATCGGCTACAAGGGCAGCCGCGAGCTGACCCGCGAGAACCTCAACGAGCTGGTTCACTGCCATCAGATGACCGTTCCCTTTGAGAGCCTGGACTGCAGCCTGTACAAGAAGCCCATCTCTCTGGAGATCCCCCACCTGTATGAGAAGGTCGTTACCAACCGCCGCGGCGGCTATTGCTTCGAGCTGAACGGCCTGTTCGTTTCCATGCTGCGCACCTTCGGCTTCGACGCCGTCAGCGTCTACTGCCGTCTGATGGGCCGCGGCGTGATCGGCCCCTGCATGCATCGCGGCTGTTGGATCAAGCTGGACGGCAAGGAATACTTTGCCGACGTGGGCTTCGGCGGCGCCATGGCTCCCTTTGCCGTGGAGCTTTCCGCCGAGCCGCAGACCTTCTACGGCGAGACCTACTGGATCGAAGAGGGTCAGCTGGGCTGGAAGAACCTGATGCGCAAGCGCCACAACGGTCTGGGCGACGGCGGCGTGGCTGACGATGCCATCGCCACTGTGCTCTACTTCGCCCCCATGGCCTTCCCCGGCGTGGACTTCAATGCCCTCAATGCGCAGACCTCCGCTCCCACCAGCGGCTTCTCCTCCCGCATCTGGGCCACCATGCGCACCCCCAACGGCTACACCGCCATCATGGCCAACAAGCTCACCGTGGTCGAAAACGGTGAGAAGACCGAGACCGAGCTGACCGAGGAAGAGATCCCCGCCAAGCTCTGGGAGCTCTACGGCCTGAAGGAATGCGAATACACCTGCTGAATAACTGAACCGGAAGGTTCTCTGCAGAATGAAAGTTTTGCAGAGAACCTTTTTGGTTTCAGCTAAAGTCCGTCTCCCTGTCATTGCGAACCGGTGCGCACACCGGTGCGGCAATCCGTTTTCCCCCACGCCGCGCAGACATAATTCCGTCCCTTCCGGCATAGGCTTTCCGGGAGGGGGTGGTGTATATGTGGGAGAGCTGGCTGCCGGTGCTCTTTGCTCTGATCGTGGAGCTGAGCGCCTGCTGGGAGCAGGGAGAACCCCTCTGGAAGCTGCCCGGACTCCCGGAGCTGTCCGAGTTCGTGCTGAAGCTGGAGCTGGGAGAAACGCTGCCGCCGGAGAGCGCCATGCTGCCCTCGCCATCCCCTGCGCCCGCACTGTCTCCACCGCCTGTTTTCGAGGAGAGCCTGCCTCCACTCCCGGAGCTTTCGGAGCCGCCCGCCCCCATGCCGGAGCCGACGCCCCTCCCCTATGACTTCAGCGGTGAGCTGTATACCCGCCGAACGGAGCTGGAGCCGGACATTTCCGCGCTGCTGGGGGAGGAGCTGTGCCAGACGCTCCCGGCGGAGGGACCGCAGATCCTGATTTATCATACCCACGGCAGCGAAGCATATACCCCCTCGGAGGGTTGGGAGTATACCCCCACAGACGAATACCGTACCACCGAGAGCGCCCGGAATATGATCCGGGTGGGGGAGGAGCTCAAGGCCGTGCTGGAGGCACGGGGCTTCCGGGTGCTCCACGATACCACCCTCTGCGACTACCCCAGCTATAACGGCTCCTACAGCCGCTCGGAGCTGGTGGTGCAGCGCTATCTGCAGGAGTATCCCTCCCTTGCCGTGGTGCTGGATGTACACCGGGATGCGATCGGGGAGGGAAAGGAGGCCGTCCCCACCCTGACAGAGCGGGACGGGGAGCGTATGGCGCAGGTCATGCTCCTGACGGGCACCGGGGAGATCGGACTGGAGCATCCCCACTGGCGGGAGAATTTCAAACTGGCGCTCCGCCTGCAGGGCGCCATGAACGCCGCGCACCCCGGGCTGGCAAGACCCATTGAGCTGGTGCCGGAGCGCTATAACCAGCAGTATACCACCGGCTCCCTGCTGCTGGAGGTGGGCTCCACGGGCAACACCCTGCCCGAAGCGCTCTCCGCCGTCCGGGAATTCGGGGAGAGCCTTGCGGATGTGCTGGGAGAGCTGCCACTCGCTCTGGAACCGCTCCCGGAGCAGGGGGAAAGAACCTCTTGACTTTTTCTCTGCTTTCCTGTATAATTTCATTAAGAATCAATCCTGATAAAATATAGATACGGAGGAATTACAAATGGCCAAATGGGTTTGCAGTGTTTGCGGTTATGTGCATGAGGGCGATGAGGCCCCCGAAAAGTGCCCCCAGTGC
>JAGHSH010000016.1 GCA_018065965.1 Candidatus Apopatocola equi | reverse complement strand
AGCTGGATATTACCGGCATGAAGCGCCCGGTGCTGGTCAGCGGCACCGACGGCGTTGGTACCAAGCTGAAGCTGGCTTTTCTGATGGATCGCCACGATACTGTGGGCATCGACTGCGTGGCCATGTGCGTGAACGACATCATTTGCTGCGGCGCAAAGCCTCTGTTCTTTCTGGATTACATTGCCTGCGGTAAAAATGTACCTGAGCGCATCGCCGATATCGTCAAGGGCGTGAGCGAGGGCTGCGTGCAGGCCGGATGTGCCCTCATCGGCGGCGAGACCGCCGAAATGCCCGGATTTTACCCCGTGGACGAGTACGATCTGGCGGGCTTCTCCGTGGGCGTTATCGATCGGGAAAAGTTGATCGACAACAGCTCTATGGCTCCCGGTGATGTGCTCATCGCGCTGCCGTCCTCCGGCGTTCACTCCAACGGCTTTTCTCTTGTCCGCCGGATTTTCGCTCTGGACGGAGAGCAGGGGAGAGAAAACCTATCCCGTCCCTGCGCTGCGCTGGGCGGAGAAACGCTGGGGGATGCGCTGCTGCAGCCGACCCGCATCTATGTCAGAAGCGTCCATGCCCTTCTCGGGGAGGTTACCGTAAAGGGAATCTCCCATATCACCGGCGGCGGCTTTTATGAAAACATTCCCCGCAGCATTCCCGACGGACTGGGAGCTTTTGTAAAAAAGGCCGAGGTTCGCACGGGCAATCTCTTCCGGCTGATCGCCGAGGAAGGCGGCGTGGAGGAGCGGGATATGTTCAACACCTTCAACATGGGTGTGGGTATGTGCATCACCGTTTCCGCTTCCGAGGCAGATAAAGCGCTTTCCGTTCTTCGCGCTGCGGGGGAGGATGCATACATCATCGGTGAGGTTCGCCCCTCCGAGGAGAAGCTGTGTCTGTGCTGAAAACCTTTCGGGAGAGCGTTTGTGCCGGGGCTCTCATTGCACTGGGCGGAAGCGTTTTTCTGGGTGCCGAAAACAGAACGGCGGGCGCTGTCCTGTTTGCACTGGCGCTTCTGTGTATCTCCTACAAGGGCTACTACCTCTACACGGGCAAGGTCTGCTATCTGAGGGTGCACACCCTGCGCAGCGTCGGGCTTATGCTCCTGTGCGGACTGAGCGGGAACCTGCTTACGGTTTGGCTGCTGGGGCGGCTCGTCTGCCTTGCGGTCCCGACTCTGGGACTGAGAGCGGAGACCCTCTGTGCCGCCAAGCTGGAGCAGAGCCTGCTGCAGACCTTTCTGCGCGGCGTGTTCTGCGGCAATCTGGTCTATCTGGCCGTCAGCATTTTCAAGGAAAACGGCAGTCCGCTTCCCATCCTCTACGCCGTGCCCGCTTTTATTCTCAGCGGCTTTGAGCATTCCATCGCCGATCTATTCTACTTTTCCGCCGCTTCTGTGCCGGGAGAAACCGTACTCGGCTTTATGGCGGCCGTCATCATCGGAAACACACTGGGCGGGCTTGCCCTGCCCCTGCTGATGCCGAAGGAGGAAACATGAGAGAGCAGATCAACATCGCCGTGCTGGTTTCCGGCGGCGGCACCAACCTGCAGGCCCTCATCGACGCTGAAAAGCGAGGCTGTCTGCACAGCGGAAAGATCACCCTGGTGATCTCCAATAATTCCATTGCCTATGCGCTCAAACGAGCGGAAGAGAATGGAATCCATCATCTCACCATCACAAAAAAAGCCTGCGGTGGGAAAAAGGAAGCCGAGGAGGCCATGCTCCGGGCACTGGAGGAGCACCACATCGACCTGATCATTCTGGCGGGGTTCCTCAGCGTGCTGAGCAAGGATTTCACCTCCCGCTATGAGCGCCGCATCCTGAATGTTCACCCTTCGCTGATCCCCGCCTTCTGCGGGGAAGGCTACTACGGGCTTCGCGTCCATGAAGAAGCCCTTCGCCGGGGCGTGAAGATCACCGGCGCTACCGTACACTATGTCAACGAAATCGCCGATGGCGGCGAGATCATCCTGCAGAAAGCTGTGGCTGTGGAGGAGGGGGACACCCCCGAGCGGCTGCAGAAACGCGTTATGCGCATGGCGGAGTGGCAGATCCTGCCCAAGGCTGCCGAGCTGGTTTCCGCCGAAATTTTAAAAAAGGAGAAGGAAGCATGAATATCTACGAGGTCAAAACCATGGGTGAGCGCATTGCCGGCAACCCCTATGTGGGCCGCGGCATTGTCACCGGACTGAGCGCAAGCGGAAAGTACGCCGTTTCTGCCTACTTCATCATGGGCCGCAGCGCAAACAGCCGCAACCGCGTGTTTGTCGAGCGCGGCGGCGAGGTGTTTACCGAGCCCTTTGACGCCTCCAAGGTCGTGGATCCCAGCCTGATCATTTATGCCGCTGTCCGCCAGTACGAGGATAAGCTCATTGTCACCAACGGCGATCAGACGGATACGGTCTATGAAGGACTCAAAAAGGGAATCAGCTTTTCCGAAGCGCTGGAGAGCCGCTGCTTCGAGCCTGACGGCCCCAACTTCACCCCCCGCATCAGCAGCATGACCGTGCTGAACGCCGACCACCCCCGCTATGAGCTGAGCATTCTCAAGAGCGTGGACGCCGAGGGCAGCGACTGTGTGCGCTATACCTTCTCTTATCCCGCCAAGGCCGGTCTGGGTCATTTCATCCACACCTATGTCACTGACGGCAGCCCCATTCCCAGCTTTCAGGGCGAGCCGGAGCGCGTTTCTGTCAGCGATGATCTGAACGCCTTTGCCGCCGATATCTGGGATAATCTCAACGAGGATAACAGGATCTCCCTCCATGTCCGCTATACCGAGCTTGCCACCGGCAAGGTCACGGAGAAGATCATCAACAAAAATCATTGATCAAAGGAGAGCTATCATGAAGGAATTTGAACTGAAGTACGGCTGCAACCCCAACCAGAAGCCCGCGAAGATCTATATGCACAACGGTCAGGAGCTCCCCATTGAAATCCTCTCCGGCCGCCCCGGCTACATCAATTTTCTCGATGCCCTCAATTCCTGGCAGCTTGTGAAGGAGATCAAGGACGTTCTCGGCATGACCGCCGCCGCTTCCTTCAAGCACGTCAGCCCCACCTCCGCCGCTGTCGGCACGCCGCTGAGCGCCAAGCTCAAGAAGGCCTGCTGGGTGGAGGACATTCCCGGCCTTGACGATTCTCCTCTGGCCTGTGCCTATGCCCGCGCCCGCGGCACCGACCGCATGAGCTCCTTCGGCGACTGGATCGCCCTGAGCGATGTCTGCGATGCCACCACCGCCATGATCATCAAGCGCGAGGTCTCCGACGGCGTGATCGCCCCCGGCTACACCGACGAAGC
>JAGHSH010000083.1 GCA_018065965.1 Candidatus Apopatocola equi | reverse complement strand
CTTTCGCATGACGGCTGTCCTGTGCCGCACCTGCAGCTACACGGCGGTCTCCGATCTGCTCGAGGAGCTGTCCGGCAGCTTCGCCATGCTGCTGGCGCTGCTGGGCACAGGCGCCCTCTGCGTGTTTGTTTCCGTGTGGTCGCTGATGAGGATGAGCCTATGACGCAGGCGCTGCATAACTGGATCTGGGGCCTGACGTCCGCGGGACTGCTCAGCGCCTTTGCTCTGGCCTTCTGCGGAGAGAGCGGCGAGGCAAAGACCGTGCGCTTTGCCTGTTCACTGCTGATGCTCTCTGCGCTGCTGGGACCCCTGCAGGACATCAGCTGGGAGGAATATGCGCTGGCGCTGCGGGAAAACGAACAGCTTGCCTCTGAACTAACCGACAGACTGGAGAGGCAGGGAGAAACGCTGGAGCGGCTGTACATAGAGCGGGAATGTGAAGCATACATATTGGACGAGGCAGGGAAGCTGGGCATGCAGGGACGGGTGGAGGTGAGAGCAAGATGGAAGGACAATGCCTTTCTGCCGTGGGAGGTGACGCTGATGCTTTCTGAGAGCGAGGGCCGCAGCACTCTCTCCGCCCGGATCGAGGCGGCGCTGGGGATACCCCGGGAGAGACAGCTGTGGCAATAAAAAAGGAGGAGCTGAAGGCTTTTGCCGCGGAGAATAAGAGCGTTCTTCTGATCGTGGCTCTGGGGCTCGTGCTGCTGCTTCTGCCCGCCGGCGGCGGGGGAGGAGCTGCGTCCCGGGCGGAATACAGCGAGGAGGAAGAGAAGCTGGCAGAGGTGCTCTCCGAGATCCGGGGCGTAGGGGAGTGCCATGTGCTGCTGCGGCGGAGCGGGAAGGATCAGATGGCCGGAGCGCTGGTGGTCTGTGAGGGAGCGAAAAGCGCCGAGGTCTGTCTGGCTGTCAAAAAGGCTGTCGCAGCCTATACGGGGCTGGGCAGCGACCGGATCATGATTCTGCAATCAAAGCAAGGGGGTAAATTATGAAGGAACTGCTGAGAGGGAAAAATGCACGTAGGAATGTGCTGCTGTCCGTGATCCTGCTCTTCATCTGTGCTGCGGCCTATCTGAACTGGTCATATACCGAGCGTTGGGGCAAGGCCGACAGCGCCATGGCCCGCACGGAGGATGCCATGAGCGAGGAGTATGAGGAAAAGTACAGAGCCGCCTTGTCGGAAAAGACCGAGAGCAGCGAATACTTTGCGCAGGCGCGTCTTACCCGGCAGGAGAGCCGTGACGCCGCTCTTTCTCTGCTGGAAACGGCTGCCTGTGCGGAGAACGCCTCTCAGGAGGTCATCGATTCTGCCATGACGGAGATCAGTGTGATGGCGTCCTTCTCTCTGCTGGAGAGTCAGATCGAGAATGAGCTGCTCGCCAAGGAATTTGCCGACTGCGTGGTCTATCTCAGCGCGCAGGGCTGCACGGTGGCGGTGCCTGCACCGCTGGAGGGACTCAGCGAGGCCGCTGTGGCGCGGGTGACGGAAACCGTGGTGCAGAACAGCGATTACCAGCCCGGGCAAATCAATATCATCGAGGTGAAACGCTACTGAGCCCGCCTTCGGTGGAGATGCGTGGGGAAAGAGGCAGGTTTTTTTCAGAAAAAGAGATTTATTTCTCGTCTTGCCTCTTTTCTTTTCAGGGGAAATGTGGTAGAATACCTTGAATTATTCCCAGGAGGTTATTACCATGGCAGATCAGAACTACATTGTCACGTCAACAGAGAGCGGAAACATCAACATCGGAGAGGACGTTTTTGTCCGCATCGTTTCTGCCGCAGCCGCCGAGGTCGACGGCGTCGGAGGCCTGAGCGGCTCCTTCGGCACGGAGCTGGGCGAACTGCTGGGCAGAAAGAGCCTGCCCGGGGGTGTCCGTGTGACGGTCGGTGAAAACGGCGAGGTGAATGTGGATGTGGTGCTGATGGTACGCTACGGCTACAATGTGGCCCAGTGCGCCGAGGCGGTGCAGGAGAAGGTTCGCAGCGCCGTTGAAGATACCACTGGCGTCATCTGCCGGGTCAATGTGCATGTGACCGGTATTTCCTTTGAAAAGGCAGAACTGAAATGACAAGAACGAATGCCCGCCGGCTGGCTGTACAGCTGGTATTCGCCGCTGCAGGCGGCACGGATTTTACGGCGGAGGAATACTTCGCCAACGAGTATTACAAGGACTTCTCTCCGGAGGACGGCCTCAGCGCCGAGACCCCCGATGAGAAGGAAAAGAGCTACATCTGCTCCATCGTCAACGGTGTGCAGTACCATATCGGCGAGCTGGACGCGGTGATCGAACGCTATGCCCAGGGGTGGTCTCTGCGCCGCATTTCCAAGGCGTCCCTGGCGATCCTGCGCTGCGCCGTTTACGAGCTGCTCCATATGCCCGCCGATGATGTGCCTCCTGCCGTGGCCATCAACGAGGCCGTGGAGCTGACCAAGACCTTTGACGAGGCGGAAATGGCGGCCTTTGTCAACGGCGTGCTGGGCAGCTTCGTCCGTGCCGAGCTGAATGAGAATGTTACCGCTGCGGAGAACAACTCCGAAGTGAGTGAATAATGGAAGAGAATATTTTTTCTGTTACAGAGCTGAATGAGCATATCAAGGGTCTGCTGGAATCTGACCGCGCCCTGAACAGACTGTGTGTCCGGGGGGAGCTGTCCAACTACAAGGTCTATCCTTCCGGGCACCATTATTTTACCCTGAAGGACAAAGACGCCTCCCTTTCCTGCATCCTCTTCAAATGGGCGGCGGGAAAACTGCATTTTCGGCCGGAGAGCGGTATGAGCGTGGTCTGCACGGGCAATGTCACGGTTTACCCCCGGGATGGCTCCTATAAGCTCTATGTTTCCGCCATGAGCCCCGAGGGCGTGGGCGATCTCTATCTGGCCTATGAGCAGCTCAAGGAAAGACTGCAGCAGGAGGGTCTGTTCGATCCTGCCTGCAAGCGCCCTCTCCCGGCCTATCCCAGGACTGTCGCCGTCATCACCTCCGGTGCGGGCGCTGCGGTGCGGGACGTGATCCGGGTGCTGGGCAAGCGCTGGCCGCTGTGCAAGGTCGTGATCCTGCCTGTGCGTGTGCAGGGCAGGGAAGCGCCTCCGGAGATCGTGGGCGCGATCCGCTATGCCAACCGCTACCGGGTGGCAGATCTGATCATCACAGGCCGCGGCGGCGGTTCCATCGAGGATCTCTGGGCCTTCAACGATGAGCGGGTGGCCCGGGCCATTTATGCCTCCGAGATCCCCGTGATCTCAGCGGTGGGTCATGAGCCGGATGTGACCATTGCGGACTTCGTGGCCGATCTTCGCGCTGCCACGCCCTCCAACGGAGCGGAGCTGGCCGTGCCGGACGCCATGGAGGTGCGCGAGCGCCTTCGCTCCCTGCGGAGCCGTATGGAGCAGGTGCTGATCCGCCGTATCCGCCAGGAGAGAGCGCAGCTGGCGCAGTATGCCTCCCGGCGGGTGCTGGAGGATCCCTCCGCCGCTGTGGATCAGAAACGAATACTTTGCGATGCCCTCACTGCGCGGATGCTCTCCGCTGCGGAGCGGGTCTTTCGCGGAAAACGGGAGAGCTTTGTGAGAGCCTGCGCATCGCTGGATGCGCTCTCCCCCCTGAAGGTGCTTTCCCGTGGATACAGTGTGGTCAAAAATGCACAGGGCACGGTGATCAGCCGCGCCGATGCGCTCTGCAT
>JAGHSH010000256.1 GCA_018065965.1 Candidatus Apopatocola equi | reverse complement strand
TGGAGGAGTCCTGACCCAGATCGTAAAGGAGGGCGACCTTGCCGCAGTCGGGGATGGCCTTGTCCATAAGCTTGAGGAGAGCATCCACGTTCAGTCCGTCGGAGGTGCCGGTCACGTTGCCGCCGGGGACTTCCATGCTGTCGACCAGGCCTGCGCCCACAGGATCACTGACAGCGGCGAAGACCACGGGGATGTCGGTATCCTCGGTGAGAGTCTGCATGGTGACGGCCACGGGGGTGGCGACACCGACCATCAGATCCACACCCTCATCAATGAAGTTGGTGACGATCTGCTGCAGAAGAGCAGCATCGGCATTGGCATTCTGATCCAGAATCTCGATGGTCACACCGTTCTCCTTAGCCAGCTCCAGCAGGTGGGACTCGATGTTCTCCACGATCTGGTTCAGAGAAGCGTCTGACACATAGTTGCAGACGCCGACCTTGTAGACCTTGGCGGCAGGGGCTTCGGCTGCGGGGGCGGGGGTCTTTGCTTCTTCCTTGCTGCCGCCGCAGGCACAGAGACTCAGGCAGAGAACAAGGGCGAGAAGCAGGCTGATGAGCTTCATTCCGTTCTTTTTCATTGTGATTTTCCTTCCTTTTCCTTTTTTTCTTTTTCAGGCAAACAAAAAAGCCCCTGTCCCACTCAATGGGACAAGAGCTGTGCTCCAGCGATACCACCCAAATTGATTCACGGCAACAGCTGTGAATCCGCTCATTTCTGCGTACTGACATACACAGCCCGATGGATAACGGGTGGGTCCCCGTCGGCCGCTACTGAGGCTTTCGCCTGTTCAGACCGCCCTCAAAAGTCCATTCATCCGGCACTCCTGCGCCGTGATCCCACCATCCACGGCTCTCTGCGGCATGAGCTGCTGCCAGACTACTACTCTTTCTCACAGGTTTAACGCTTGATGCGTGGATTATAGACGATTGTCTGCCCCTTGTCAAGCCCTTTTTCAAATTATTTTTTATAGCGTTCCAGAAGCGTGCGGTACTCACTGCGGTCAATGACGCCGGACTCCAGGAAGCTGTCCAGCTGCTTTTTCCAGTGGAGCAGCTCGTCATCCTCGCAGTTCTGCGCCGTGTTCCCCTGCGTGAGCCGGTCATGGCTGTGCTCGCCGGAGGCGTTCTGCTGCTTCAGCTGCTGCAGGAGCGTAGGCAGGGTGCCGTTATCCTCGGCATCGCTTTTCCGTCTGGCAGCGGAGACGAACACGAAGATAAAAACGAAGAGAATGAGAAAGATCACAGCCAGTACCAGCGTGGCGGGATTCTCCACTCCCCCGGTGCCGGCAGCCACAGCGTTGGTCAGCACGATCATGCCCACCAGAATGAGCAGCGGGCGAAGGCGGGCGAGTTCGGCTTTGGGATCTGTATTGTTCTTTTTCATACGGGAAAAACTCCTTTTCGGCTCTATGGGTACCATTGTAATCCATTTCCGGCGGAAAGTAAAGAGCTGCTCTGCTTTTCCTTCCCGCAAAAGGCTGCCTCCCGCTCCTCAGTGGGAGGGCGGGAGGTCAGTGCTGTTTATTCCTTATCCGATTTCTTCTTGCGAATCATCAGGGCACAGCCGGCAATGCCTGCGGCAGAGAGTAGCATCAGTACTAGCCAAAGTGCGCTGTTGCTGTAATCCCCGGTCGCGGGGTCGGTTGTGCGCGTGGAGAAGGTATAGGTATAGAGCACGGGATTCATTCCCGTTTCCATGACATAGGGCTTCACGTCCCACTTGGCCCCTGTGGCCACATAGCCATAGGCCGGGGTCATGTTCTCGGGGATGATGGCGGCGGCAGAGGCATAGCCCGCCTCGCTCAGATGGCCGTCACTGTCCCGCAGGGTCAGGTAGTTGACACGGTCAATGGTCGTGCGATCAGCCCAGATGCCGTTGACGATGCGGTAGGTCACCTGCTTCTGGAAGCGGTCGGGAATTCCGTCCGGCTTCTGCTTGAGATCGCTTGTCAAAGTGCCGACCTCGTCCTTCTCCCAGGCTGCGGTGAAGGTATGCTC
>JAGHSH010000120.1 GCA_018065965.1 Candidatus Apopatocola equi | reverse complement strand
TAATAGCACATCCGACCGGCCTTTGTCAATCCCTAAAATCAGCTTATTCAAAAAGAGTATCGGCGGCGCAGCCACATCGGCGGCTACCTCCTCGATGGAGCGGGCGGCGTCCACAATGACGATGCGGTCACGGTCCTTCAGTTCCTCGAAAGCCCGGTAATAGCTCTTGCGGGTGGCAATAAGCATTTTGGGATTCTCGTAGATCTCCAGGTACACCCGGTTGCCGCTGCTCATGCGTGCCATGGAGCGCTCATAATCCACATCCAGAAAGATGCACAGATCGGGCTTGCGTATCTCTGGGCTGTTGAGATTCGTGCTCTTGACCCACTCCCAGTCGGTCAGCGTGCCCTGATAGGCCATGGAGGAATAGTAGTAGCGGTCGCAGAGCACGGTACGGCCCTGCGAGAGCAGCTTGCGGATGCCCCACACGGGATTCACGTTGTGCTGCACCCGGTCGGCAGCAAAGAGTGCCGCGATCTCGCAGTTGGTGCGGGGGGTGAAGCCGGAGAGCGCATCCCGGAGCGTGCCGCCCAGCGCGGAAACAGTGGGCTCGGCCGTCATGTCCACGATAAGACCCTTTCCCAGCAGGTGCTCCTCCAGCAGGCGCAGCTGCGTTGTCTTTCCGGAGCCGTCCAGCCCCTCCATTACGATGAATTTTCCTTCCATATCGTCTGCTCCTCAGCATTGTTTTTTCACATTCTACCACGCCGGAGCCGTCCTTACAAGTATCAGTATTGAAGTTCATGAAAAGCCGTGATATAATAAACACCATATTACTGTGAGATGGGAGGTGCAGCCGCTACGGAGCCTTATCTGCAGGAACTGATGAAAATCGCCGGCTACGGCAGAGTTATATTTGCGCTGTGGGTCGTGATCCGCTGCGCCCTGTCCATGCTCCGGGAAAAGGTCGAGCCGGAGGTCTGGGCATATCTGGAGGCCGCCGACGGCAGCAGCATTCCCCTGCACAACTGGGAGTGCCTGCTGGGCCGATCCCGCACGGCGGATATCCGGTTGGAGGGGCCGGGCGTGGAGCGTACCCATGCGGCCATGCAGCGCACGGCTGCCGGGCACTGGCTGCTCTTCGACCTGAGCTCCCGCGCCGGAGCGACCCTTGTGAACGGAGAGCCGGTGGACGGCCGACGCCGCATTGCCGACGGGGATGTACTCACCCTCGGGCCGGCGCGGCTGAGCTTTATCGATCTGTGCGCCGAGCAGCGCAAGACGCTTCAGCGCCGCCGGAAGGAGCCGGGACGCCGGATACGTCCGGGCATGACGCTGCTGCTGCTCACGGCTTTTCAGCTCTTTCTGGCCATGGATCACGCCATCACGGCCCCGGAGGCCTACGTGGGCTCTGTGACCGGCTCCTTCTGTATTCTCATTTTTCTGGAATGGGTATTGTTCTACTGCCTGCGCACCCTCTCGGCAAAGGGCTTTGAGGTGGAGACGCTGGCTTTCTTCCTATCCTCCGTGGGCCTGTCTGTGACGGCCAGCTCCGATCCTGCGGGCATGGCCAAGGCGGATCTGCTGCTCATTATCGCGCTGGTCATGTTTGCCGCTTTGGGCTGGTGGCTGCGGGATCTGCGGCGGGTGAAGCTGCTGCGCTGGCCAATGGCCTTTCTGGCGCTGGTGTTTCTGGCTATCAATCTGGCGTTGAGCGTAGAGGTGTTCGGTGCGCGAAACTGGCTTACGGTGGGCGGCATTACCCTGCAGCCCACTGAGCTGGTGAAGGTGGCCTATGTCTATGCGGGAGCTGCCACGCTGGATCGTCTGTTCCGCAAGCGGAACCTGCTTCTCTACATGGCCTTTTCCGCTTCCATCGTGGGAGCCGCGGCCCTCATGGGCGATTTCGGCACGGCGCTGGTCTTTTTCGTCTGCTTTCTGGTGGTCAGCTTCATGCGTTCGGGCAGCTTTGCCACGGTGCTGCTGGCCGTCACCGCCGCGGTGCTGGCCTGCGGCCTTGTGCTCACGGCCAAGCCCTATGTGGCCCGGCGCTTTGCCACCTGGGGTCATGTGTGGGAGGATCCGCTGGGCGCGGGCTATCAGCAGGTACGGGCGCTCTGCGCACTGGCCTCCGGCGGCCTTCTCGGCAAGGGCGGCGGCAGCGGCTGGCTGCGGAACGTTCCGGCTGCCAACACCGATCTGGTCTTTGCCATGACGGCCGAGGAGCTGGGCATGGTGGTGGCCTTCTGCTGTCTGGGCTCCGTTGTGCTGCTATCGCTCTTCACGGTGCGCAATGCGGGCGCGGGCCGCTCTTCTTACTATGTGATCGCCTCCTGCGCCGCTGTGACTATCATGATGGTGCAGACCGGGCTGAATGTATTCGGCTCGCTGGATATCCTGCCCTTTACGGGCGTGACCTTCCCCTTCGTGTCCAAGGGCGGCAGCTCGCTGGTGAGCTGCTGGGCCATGCTGGCCTACATCAAGGCCAACGACACCCGGAGAAATGCCAGCTTCGCCACCGCCGTACATACGGAGTGCGACGGCGACCGGCAGGACTTTGACGAGGATGACACCGACGCGCCTGAAACGTGGGAGGGCGCGGAAGGGGAGGAGGAAGCATGAAGAGAATTCAACGCCGCTCCAATGCCGCGCTTCTGCTGGCCCTGCTGCTTCTGCTGGGCACACTGGTGCTGGTGCTGCGGCTCTTTCTCCACGGCGGCGACTGGGCCGCCTACAATGCCAATCTGGAGCTTTATACCAGCGAGGGGATCCTCCGCTGGGGTACGCTTACCGACCGCAGCGGGGTGCTGCTTGCCTCCAGCGAGGACGGGGATTACCGCTATGCCGATGATGAGACTCTGCGGCTTGCCTCCCTCCACGCGGTGGGAGATTACCGCGGCTTCACCGGCAGCGGCGCCATCCAGCGCTATGCCCGGAAGCTCACCAACTACAGTGTGTTGGGCGGCTCTGCGGAGGAGCGGGGCAATGTGGTGCCTCTGACGCTGGACGCGGAGCTGCAGAAAACAGCATGGCGTGCCCTCCGGGGACGGAAGGGCTGCGTGCTGGTCATGAACTATGAGACCGGGGAGATCCTGACCATGGTCTCCGCCCCGGCCTACGATCCGTTGGGCGAGCCGGATCTGAGCGTAGACGGCATTTTCCTCAACCGCGCTCTCAGCACCGCCTATACGCCCGGTTCGGTATTCAAGACCGTTACGATCTGCGCCGCCATTGAGAACATTCCCGACCTCTATGAGCGCAGCTTTGTCTGCAAGGGCAGCATGCAGATTGCGGGAGGCACCGTGAAATGCGGCGGCGTCCACGGCAAACAGACCATTGAGCAGGCCCTGGCCAACTCCTGCAACTGCACCTTCGGTACTCTGGCCATGGAGCTGGGGGGCGACACGCTCTCGCGCTATGTCCGGAAGCTGGGCTTTACCGAAGCGGGCAGTCTGGACGGCTATCCCACGGCGGCCGGCAGCTTCGAGGCCGTGGAGACCCAGGACTCCTATCTTGCCTGGAGCGGCATCGGCCAGCACAAGGATCTGGTCTGCCCCTATGCCATGCTCCGCTATCTCTCTGCCGTGGCCAACGGCGGCGTGGTGCAGGAGCCAACGCTGCTGCTGGGCAATTCCAACGGCTCGACCCGGCTGCTGCGGGAGGAGACCGCCGCGGCCGTGGATGAGATGATGAGCTATACCTTCACCACCCACTACGGTACGTCCGGGCGCTTCCCGAAGCTGGATCTCTGCGCCAAGACCGGCACCGCCGAGCTGGGCGACGGCACCAGCCATGCCTGGTTTGTGGGCTACTGCCATACGGGGATGCCGCTGGCCTTCGTGGTCTGTATCGAGCGGGGCGGCGAGGGCATCCGGGAGGCAGCGCCCGTGGCCAACACCGTGCTGCAGAAAGCACTGGAGATATACGGCTGAGCAGGGAGCGGAGAACCTCCGCCGAAAGGAACACACATGATCGATATAACCGTAAAGGATCTGAAAAAGGCCTTTGAGGTCAAAAAGAATATACTGGACGGCCTGAGCTTTCAGGTGCAGCACGGGGAGCGCGTGGGCATTCTGGGAAAAAACGGCGCAGGCAAGACCACTCTCTTCCGCATCCTTGTGGGCGAAATCTCCGAGGACACGGGCACCGTGTCCATCGGCGGCGGTGCGCGGCTGGGTCTGATCTCGCAGATCCCCCACTATCCGGCGGGCACCACCGTGGAGGATGTGCTCCGCTCCGCCCACAGGCGGCTGGAGCGTATGCAGGAGCGTATGCAGGAGCTGGCGGCCCGGATGGATGAGAACTCCGACCGGCGGTTGCTGGAGGAGTATGACCGGCTGCAGGCACGCTTTGAGAATCTGGGCGGCTACAGCACCGAGGTGGAGCTGAACCGGGTGGCTAACGGTCTGGACATTCCCGCCTCCATGCGCTCCCAGCTCTTCGACTCCCTCTCCGGCGGCGAAAAGACCCGGGTGAATCTGGCGCGGCTCATTCTGGAGGATACGGACATCCTCCTGCTGGACGAGCCCACCAACCATCTGGATATGCACGCCACCGAGTGGCTGGAGGACTATCTGCTCCGCTTCAAGGGCACGGTGCTGACCATTTCCCATGACCGCTGGTTTCTGGATAAGGTCGTTACC
>JAGHSH010000014.1 GCA_018065965.1 Candidatus Apopatocola equi | reverse complement strand
TCGCCCGGGTCTTTCTGAGCTTTGCCCACGTACTCAGCGGTGCGGTGCTCATTGAGTCTGTGTTTGCCTATCCCGGCATCGGGCTGCTTCTGCGGGAGGCGGCTCTGAACAGGGACTATCCTCTGCTGCAGGGGCTTTATGTGATCATCGCCTTTCTGGTGCTGACCATGAATGCGCTGGCGGATGTGCTGTACAGGCGCATTGATCGGAGGCTGAGCAGGGAATGAAAAACATCTTTCGCAAAATGAGCCTGCGCGGGAAACTGGCTCTCCTGTTTTGCCTTGCTTTTCTGCTGATGGCCCTGTTCTCCTCGGTTCTTGCAAAGCATCCCTACAACGAGATCAGCGGCAGGAAGTTTGAGCCGCCTGGGGCGGAGCATTGGCTCGGCACCGATAACCTCGGCATGGATATCTGGTCTCAGCTTTGTCACGGCGCCCGGATCAGCCTGAGCTTGGGCATTACGGTGGCTTTTATCGCGTCCTTTGTCGGCGGACTTGTGGGGCTTGCGGCAGCCTTCTGCTCACCGCGTGCCGACCGGCTTCTGATGACAGTATGCGATCTTTTTCTGTCCGTGCCGGATGTGCCGGTGATCATTATTCTCTCCTCCTTCTTCGGTCAGAGAGTATCCGTGATGATCCTCGCTCTGTGTCTGTTCTCCTGGACCAATCCCGCCCGCATCATCCGCTCCCGGTCGCTGGCGCTGAAGGAGCTGGACTATGTACGTCTCTCCCGGAGCTACGGCGCTTCCTTTTTCCATCTTTTCAGGGAGCATCTGTTCCGGGAAATCTGGCCCCTGTGGCTGAGTGCTTTCGTACAGCTGACCGGGCGGGCCGTGGTCATGGAATCCGCCATGGCCTTTCTCGGGCTGGGTGACCCCACCTCCAAAAGCTGGGGCATGATCCTCAACGGTGCCCTGAACTATCGCGGCATCTACTATACCGACAGCTGGAAGTGGTGGATCATTCCGCCGGTGCTTTCCATTGCCCTGCTGGTCAGCTCTCTGGCAGCATTGGTATCGGAAACGGAAAAGCTGACAAACATGAAAGGAGCCCGCCAAGGATGGAACCGATCCTGAAAATAGAAGATCTCAGCATAGACTACTCTTCGGAAACGCAGTCCGTTCATGCTCTGCGAGCCGTTTCACTCTCGGTTCACGAGGGCGAATGCATCGCCGTAGTAGGCGAGTCAGGCAGTGGAAAGAGCACGCTGGCCTCCACCGTCATGGGCTGCCGGAACGGAGGCAGCAGTCAGGGCAGGATCTTCTACAAAGGCAGAGATCTGCTCTCCATGCCGAAGAAGGAGTTCGACGCTCTGCGCTGGACGGAGATCGCCATGGTATTTCAGAACAGTCTGGATATTCTCAACCCCGTTCTCTCCGTGGGCGAGCAGATCGCGGAGTGTCTCCGGAAGCACCGGAAGCTGAAAGCGGATGAGGCCGGAAGGGAGACTCTTTCGGTACTCTCCCGCGTCCATCTGGAGAGCAGCGTGGCTGATCTTCTCCCCTATCAGCTCTCCGGCGGTATGCGCCAGCGGGTGCTTCAGGCCATGGCCGTCTGCTGCAGACC
>JAGHSH010000107.1 GCA_018065965.1 Candidatus Apopatocola equi | reverse complement strand
AAGGGGGACTGCCCGGTGGACTGGGAGGACGAGGCCATGGAGGAGGACGTCCGCCTGCTGGTCACCGGTCGGCTTTACCGGGTGGAGGGGAGAATGGTCAATCCCCGCAAGCTGCAGCTTCGCTGCGAGCTGATCGCCTCCGTTCGGGAGTGGGCCGAAACGGAGATCGCCGTGTCCACGGGCTGCAGCGCGGAAAAGCTGGAGCTGAAGATCGAGAAGCGCATCTGGCCCTATGTTTCCGCCGTGGGTGAAAAGACCTTTGTGCTTTCTGAGGACCTGAGCTTTTCCGAAGGTGCAGAAGAGCTCTCTGCGCTGCTGCTGACGGGACTGGAGCTGCAGACGGAGGAGAGCCAGATCGTTGCGGGCAAGCTCCTGCTGCGGGGCGAAGCCCGGCTCTCGCTGCTGTATCTGAACGGGGACGGAGCACCGGCTGCTCCGCAGAGCCTGAAGCTGCCCTGGTCGCAGCTGCTGGATATGGGTCAGGAGTGCGAGCGCTGCCATGTCTCTCTGATGCCGACGGCGCTCTATGCCGATCCCTTTTCCGACGGACAGGGCGTGTCGGTGGAGCTGCATCTGACAGCGCAGGCTGTCTGCTTCAGCGAACGGGAGCTGAGCTTTGTGGCGGATGCCTATTCCACTGCCTGTGCTGCGGAGTTGAGCCGGGAGGAGCTTTTTGCCGGGGAGCAGGCGGCTCTTGCCTTCCGGGAGGAGAGCCTGCGGGAGTCTGTTCCGGCTGAGAGCCGGGAAGAGACCGTGCTGCTGACCTTCTGCGAGCTGGGCAAGCGGCAGAAAGAGGGCTTTCCCATCCGCTGCCGCTGCCTGCTCCGGCGGGGGGACGGCACGCTCCACACGATGGAGAGGGAGCTTCTCTGGCAGGGAGAGCAGACGCCGGAGCTCTGCGGCTGCTCTGCGGAGCTGTCCGGAGGAAGACTGGAGCTGCGCGCTGCGCTGCTCTCTGCGGAAGAAGCGGAGTGTGAGCCGCTGTGCTTTGTATCGGGCATCGAGCTCTCTGAGGAGCAGCGCCGGGGCGGAGAAGCATGTACCCTCTACGCTGTCCGCGACGAGGGTGCCTCGATGTGGGAGCTGGCGAGAAAGTACGGCTCCACCGTTTCTCTTATCGAGCAGGCCAACGCATCCAGAGCGCCGGGAGATGTGTTCCTTTTTGTTCCGCGTTCCCGATAAGCTGCCGAACCGGACAAAAATCTTTCATCTTTGAGAGGAAAGAGCACTAAAACACTTGTTTTTCGGAACGAAGAGTGATATAATCCCCAAAGAATTATTTATTTTTGGGGGAATTCAGCATGTCCGGACATTCCAAATGGCACAACATACAGAAAACCAAGGGTGCAGCTGACGCCAAGCGTGCGCAGGCCTTCACCAAGATCGCCCGTGAGATGATCGTGGCCGTCAAGGAAGGCGGCAGCGGCGATCCTGCAAACAACTCCCGTCTGGCCACCGTCATTGCCAAGGCCAAGGCTGCCAATATGCCGAACGACAACATCAAGCGCACCATCGAAAAGGCGCTCGGCTCCACCGGCGGTGATAACTTCACCTCCGTCACCTACGAGGGCTACGGTCCCAGCGGCGTGGCCATCATTGTGGAAGCCATGCCCGACAACCTGAAGCGTACCGCCTCCGCTGGGCGTCATTACTTCGATAAGTACAACGGCAATATGGGCGTTCCCGGCTGCGTGTCTTTCTGCTTTGACAAGAAGGGCGTGATCGTCATCGATAATGAGGACGAGGAACTGGACGAAGACTCCGTGCTGGAGGTCGTTCTGGATGCCGGCGCCGACGATATGGAGTACGAGGGTGAGGTCATCACCGTCTACACCCAGCCTGACGATGTGGCTCCCGTGGCCGAGGCCCTTTCTGCCAAGTATCACCTGCTCTCTGCCCAGGTGGAAATGGTGCCCCAGAACTATGTTACGCTCACGGCCGAGGGTGACATCAAGAACATGAGCAAGATGCTGGAAATGTTCGAGGACAACGAGGATGTCCAGAACGTCTGGCACAACTGGGAGAACGCAGACTGAGTTCTGATTCCCACAGTTTTCGGAATATGAGAAAGAAAACCGGGGCGGTTCAGGAAATGAACTGCACCGGTTTTCTAGGTTCCAAAGCAAGGGAGCTGTCAGCGGATCGGGGAAATGCAGATGCAGGGGCGAACGGACAAATACCCGATATCCACATAATACCCGGCCGTGAAAACAGAACCGTTGTGTCTGACGCCGGCTTTTCTCTCGCCTATACAGCCGTCCGAGCGAAGCCACCAGCGGCTCATCCGATCGCCGCCGCTCCACGCGCCGCTGAAAATGTCGTGGACTGTGCAGAAGCTCACACGGTCAAAGTCGCTCCGGAAATATTTGAGCACCTCCGTGGTGCTGAGGACAAAGACCCGGTCAGAATCCGAAGGGGCGTTGAGAACAGTGCATTCTTCCGTTTCTGTATTGACCGGTAAAATGATGTTCTTCTCGGCGTCGGAAAAGGCATTCACATAAAACTCTTCGTTCAGCCAGCGCTTCAGATGGCTGTCCTGCCAGGAGGTATCCTGCCTGGAATCGGCAAAATCCACACATTCCAGCGAATAACGGCTGATGAGCAGCATATTGCCGTCGCTGATGTCAAGAACGCGCCATTCAATGGGCTCCTCTCCGTTCTCGCTCTTCGCGTCCTGATCATAAACACCGAGAACAACGGTATCGCCCACTTGGGCTTCGGCCAGGGCGATAGACAACTCAGCAGACGAGATCAAAGACAGATAGTGTTCGCTGTCCCGATAGTTCAGCCCGCTCAGAAGCTCGGTGGCCTCCTCATAGCGTCCGCTCTCAAAGGCCTGCACCCCGCGTTCATAGCAGCTGTTTTTTACCTGTTCGTCCTCACCGAGAGAATACAGAAGACTGTATGCCGCTTCGAATCGCTCTTCAGAGAGAAGCTCCATGGCTTCCGAAAGTTTATCCTCTGCAGCAGAATCTGCGGCCTCTTCAGCTTCGGTCGGAGCAGCTGCGGGAGCTGCGGGAGCTGCCTCTCCGCAGGCGGTCAGAGAAAAGAAAAAGCAAAGGCCGAATGCGATCCGGCTGCAGAGACGGAAATGCCGATGGTTCATCATTGCCGCACACTCCATTTTTTGATTATCTCTATAATATTTTAGCATTTTGTCTTATAGTAGCACGGAGGAAAAGGAAAGTCAAGTCAAAGAAGTCTTTAATTTCTTTCGTATTGCTTTTATATATGGACAAACAGACGCTGCCGTGTCTTGACAAGGGGAAAAAGGCAGGGTATACTAAGAAAAAAGACATTTTTTGGATAGGCGTGTCATTTTCTTGCGCCTTTCCCGTCCGGAAAACCGGAGAACAGAGAAATGAAAATAAAAGCTTTATCATTATTGATCCTGTGCCTGACGCTCGGCTGCCTTCTGCCTGCCGATGCAGAGAAGACGCCGGCTGAGCCTCCGCTGTCGGAACAGGCTGAGCCTTGCGAGAATACTGATTTTATCGCTGTCGAGGAGGCGACCGAGGAACCGGCGGAGCTGCCGGGAGAACCCGGCTTTTTCTGGGTGGAGGGAGCACTGTACTGCCGCGGAGAGGACGGAATGCTGCTCTGCGGCGAGGAAAAAGATGGTCTCTTCTTTACAGAAAACGGAGCCTACAGCTCCGGCAGCGAAGAGCTGGATACGCTCGTGGCGCAGACGCTCGATGCCATCATGGAAGCGAATCCCGAACACAGCGGCACGGAGCTGCTGCGGGACGTCTACGATTATCTGCTGAAAAACTGCGCCTATCTCGGCAAAAGGGCAGCTGCCGCCGACGGTACATTCTGGGAAACGGAAGCAGCTCTGGAGATGCTGAAAACCGGGAAGGGAAACTGTCATCACTATGCCGCTGCTTTCTGGGCGCTCTCCCGGGGCCTTGGCTACAACGCCGTTACCCACACAAACCGGAACGGGCAGCAGCATTCCTGGACGGAGATCGAGATCGATTCCGTCCCGTATATTTTTGACCCCCAGCTGGCTGCCCACTGGATGGACGACCGATTCATGCTGAGCTATGAAACCTGCCGGAAGCGCAATTACAGCGTATATGCCTCCAGCACGGCTCTGCACTGAAAGCGCAGCTGTTATACAAAACGATTCCCCCCTCATGCAGACGATCAGAGGTTCTGCATAGGGGGGATTTTTTCGGTTCACTCCGCCGCCTGCCGGAGAATCTCAGCCTCCAGCTTGCTGTGGGGATCCTCCCATGTGGGGGGCTTGATGGTCTTGCCGTCCTCCCGGTGGTGAGGCTTTCCGTCGCTCCAGAGCTTGGCCATGTTGGCGTCTTGTACGATCTGCCAGAGCCTGTCGGGCTTCACGCCCATCTCCACCAGAGAGCCCAGTGCAAAATACATCAGGTCGATCATGGCGTCAGCCTGTTCCACGATCTCATCCGCTTCCAGAAATTCGTCGATCTCCTCGCGCATCCACTCGGCGCGAACCTTTGCCCGCTCAGCGGCAAGCATCGTGGGCTTGTCCGCGTAGGGGTGACCGAAGCAGCGCTGGAATTCCCGTACATCGTCCCATTCCTTCTGCATAGTAGCCTCTCCTCCGTTTTTTGCTGCATTATAGCATAAATTATCTGATAGGGCAAGAGAAAAGAAATAAAAAAGACACGCTGCCGCAGAGGCGGCAGCGTGCTGATAAAAGGGGAGTGCTCAGTCGAGAATGATCTGACCGGTATAGAGCATATAGTAGCGGCCCTTGAGGTCAAGCAGCTCGTTGTGGTCGCCCTTTTCCTGAATCTCGCCGTGCTCGATGACGACGATGCAGTTGGAGTTGCGAACCGTGGAGAGACGGTGAGCGATGACGAACACGGTTCGGCCCTCCATGAGGGTATCCAGACCTTTTTCGATCAGGCGCTCGGTACGGGTGTCGATGGAGGAGGTAGCCTCGTCGAGCACCAGCACAGGCGGCTCGGCCACAGTGGCGCGGGCGATGGCAAGCAGCTGACGCTCGCCCTGAGAGAGGTTCGCGCCGTCATTGGTGACCATGGTGTTGTATCCGTCGGGCAGACGGCGGACGAAGCTGTGGGCATTGGCCAGCTTGGCGGCCTCGATGCATTCCTCATCGGTGGCGTCCAGACGGCCGTATCGGATGTTCTCCATGACAGTGCCCTCGAAGAGGTGCGTGTCCTGCAGAACCACAGCGGTGGCACTGCGGAGAGAATCCTTCTTAATGTCCCGCACGTCGATGCCGTCATAGGTTATGGAGCCGGAATCGATTTCATAGAAGCGGTTGATCAGATTGGCAATGGTGGTCTTGCCTGCGCCGGTGGAGCCCACCAGAGCAATTTTCTGACCTGGCTTGGCATAAACGTCCACGCCCTTGAGTATCTTCTTTTCGGGGACATAGGAGAAGTCGATGTGATCGACCTTTACAAGACCCTTCACGGGAACCATGGCAAAGCGATCGTCGCTCATAGGAACTTTCCAGGCCCACTTGCCGGTGCGGTGGTCGGTCTCCACATAGGTGCCGTCCTCCAGCTCCTCAGCATTGACCATGGTGACCTTGCCTTCATCGACCTCGGGCTCCAGATCGATCATCTGGAAAATACGCTCGGCGCCGGCGAGGGCGGAGTAGATCATGTTCATCTGCTGGGAAACCTGGTTGACGGGCATGGCGACCTGACGGCTGTAGTTCATGTAGGTCACGAGTGCGCCCACGTCCATGCGGCCGAAAACGGTCAGAATGCCGCCGACCATGGCGGTCACAGCATAGCCGATGTTGTTGATGTTGGCGGTGAAGGGCATGATGGACATGCCGTAGTAGTTGCCCATATGGGCAGCCTGGAAGTAAGCCTCATTGAGCTCATTAAACTCGGCAACGGCGGCTTCCTCGTGGGTGAAGGCCTTTACGACCTTCAGACCCTCAATCATTTCCTGAATGTTGCCGTTCAGCTCGCCGAGGGTGGCATGCTCGGCGCGGAAGTAGAACTGAGACTTCTTGCCGCGCTGACGGACAACCAGCGTGGTGACGGCAAGCGTACCGGCGGTGACCAGCAGAAGAGGCCATCTGCCCAGCATGACCATCATGCTGACAACGGAGATGAGGGTCAGAGCGGAAGAGATGAGGGAACGGAAGCTCTGCTCCAGACACATCTGGACGGAGTCGGCGTCGTTGGTGAAGCGGCTCATCAGCTCGCCGTGGGGATGCGCATCAAAGTAGCTGATGGGCAGGCTCTGCATCTTGTCAAAGAGCTCACTGCGGAGCTTATTGGAGCCGTTAAGGGCGATGCGGGCCATAATACGACCCTGAATGTAGGTGGCTGCCGTGTTGGCGATATGCACACCGGCCATCAGACCGAGCAGAAGAAGAATTTTCCGGATGTTTTCGGGATGCTCCCGCAGCGTGGAGAGCGTGTTGACCATGGGTCGGGTCACATAGGTGGCGCCGACGCTGGAGACGGAGGCGAAAACCACGAGGAAGAACACGATGGCGAGCTTGAGCTTGTCGTGGGTCACATAGCGCATCAGACGGAAGAAGGTGGTCTTGCCGTCCTTGGGCTTCTCGTTCACTCTGGGGCCTCCGCGACCGCCGCCGCGTCCTCCGCGACCGCCGCCGCGTCCGGTGTTAGCGTACTTGCCGCGGGAATACTTGCTCTGAGCCTCGGGGCCGCCCATGCCGTTGGGGGGCATGCCGGGACCGCCCTGCGGGGGAGCGCCGTTGGGGCCCATGGGGGGCATTTTCTTTTCATCAGCCATTGGGCATTGCGCCTCCTTCCTGCTGAGACTGGTAGATTTCCTGATAAATGGGACTGGTCTTCAGAAGCTCTTCGTGGGTGCCGACAGCGGCGATGTGGTCATCGTCCACGATGACGATCTTGTCGGCGGTCTCCACGGAGCTGATACGCTGGGCGATGATGACTACAGTGGTGTCCTTGAGATTCTTGTGGAAGCTCTCGCGGATGGCAGCCTCGGTCATGGTATCGACAGGGGAGGTGGAGTCATCAAGAATCAGAATGGAGGGGTGACGGAGCATGGCGCGGGCGATGCAGAGACGCTGCTTCTGTCCGCCGGAGACGTTTACGCCGCCCTGCTCCAGGAAGGTGTCATAGCCGTCGGGCGTGGCCAGGATGAACTCTTCGGCCTGGGCGTCCCGGGCAGCCTGCCGCAGTTCCTCCTCGGTGGCGTCGGGCTTGCCCCAGAGAATGTTCTCGCGGATGGTGCCGGAGAAGAGAACGTTCTTCTGCAGAACCATGCCGATGCGGGAGCGAAGCTCTTCGATGGGGTAGTCACGCACGTCCATACCGTCGATGAGGATCTGACCGTCATTCACGTCGTAGAAGCGGGGGATCAGGTTCACAAGGGTGGACTTGCCGGTGCCGGTGCCGCCCATAAAGGCAACGAATTCGCCGGGCTCGATGGTAAGAGACACATCGTGCAGCACGGCGTCGCCGGTGCCGGTGCGGTACTTGAAGGACACGTTTTTGAACTCGATGCGGCCCTTGGCCTCGGGCAGCTCGGTGGCGGTGCCGTCCTTGATGTCGGGATCGGAGTCCAGCACCTCAATGATACGGGTGGCGCAGGCAGCGGCACGGGTGACCTGATTGAGGGACTGGGAAACCATGAACACGCTCATGAGAACGCGGGAGATGTAGCCGACATAGGCGGTGAGCTCACCGGTGAGCATGGCGCCGTCGCGGATATCAAAGGCGCCCCAGTAGTACACGGCGATGGTGGCCGCCTGCAGAATGAGCGTCATCACGGGGAACACCTTCATGATGTGGAAGGCGGCGTTCATGGAGGCATCGCGCAGATCGTCGTTGGCCTTCTTGAACTTGCCGCGCTCGTAATCCTCACGGACGAAGGCCTTGACCACACGGATGGCGATCAGGTTTTCCTGCACGGCATTGTTCAGACCGTCGATGGCGGTCTGCTGCGCCTTGAAGAGGGCGTGCGCCTTCTTCATGATCTTGACCACGAACAGAGCCATGATCGGCAGCGCAACGCCGAGGATGATGGTCAGCTTGGCGTTCATCGTCAGGCAGATGACCAGAGAAGCGATCATCTGAACGGGGGTGCGGAGCACCATACGAACGGCCATACCGACCATGCCCTGAATGGTGCGCACATCGTTGGTCAGACGGGTGATCAGGGAAGCGGAGGAGAAGCGGTCGTTGTCGTTAAAGGAGAAGGTCTGCACCTTCTCAAAGAGAGCTTTGCGGAGATTGCGTCCGAAGCCCTGGGTGGCAACGGCACTGTTCTTTGAGGAGAGAATGCCGCAGCCGAGGGAAACGAATGCGAGAACGATCATTCCGATGGAGTAGGGCATGATAACGGGCAGACCGCCGCCGCCGTTGATGCCCTTGTCGATGATGCCTGCAATGAGCAGCGGCAGGATCATCTCACCGGCTACCTCAAGGAGCATGAACACAGGCATCAGAAGAACCTGCTTCTTGAATTCCTTCAGGTAGGGCACAAATTTCTTGATCAAAATTTATTGACCTCCTTCTTTGTTTTGCGATAGTGCGTCAAGATTGCTGCACATCCTCCGGAAATAGCCGGTAAGCTGCCTGAGCTCTTCTTCACTGAAGCCCCGGAAGGTCGCCTCCTCCAGTTCATCCATCAGCTCCCGACAGCGGTTGGCCATGCGCCTGCCCTCCTCGGTGATGGTGACACGGTTGATGCGAAGATCTTTCTCATCCGGCTTTCGTTCAATGAGGCCGAGCTTTTCCAAAGGACGCAGGGATGCCGTAACAGTGGCCGGGGACAGCTGCAGCCGTTTTGCGATATCTCCCTGACTCAGGGGAACATCGCCTCTGGAGCCGCGCTCGATCACAAAGAGCATGAAGTGCTGGGCGGGATTCTGCAGCGGTATCGTGGAAAACAGCCGGTCAGAAGCCTGACGCTTCGCACGTTCAACATCCCGCTGTGTCCAGACGGGACTGTTCTCGTCATGAGAGCCTTTCAAGATTCCTCCTCCATTTCTTTTAGTGTGCAAATCTTTCGCGTACAAACAACACCGTTAGTATACTGATTATTTTATGCTGTGTCAATGTGCATAACGCACAGCTTTCGGCATCATTTTTTTGTGCATTCGCAGCAGATACCGGACAAACTGCCGCAGGAGGCGGGAAGGAAAGTATGGATCGAATCGCATTGGTATTAAGCTGTCTTCCGCAGCGCTATGAGCAGAGCGTCCGTGCCTTTGCGGCTGAAAGGGAGATCGGAGAGCTGCGGCTCCGGCTGGGCAGGGAGTGTACGGCGCTGAGCGGAGAGCGGGAGTACCCACTCGGCATTCGTGTGGAGCGGGAGGATCTACAGCGGCTCTTTGAGCGCAGCACCAACGCCTCGCCCTATGCGGTGAAGGAAACGCTCTCCAGGGGCTTTGTCAGTGCGCCGGGCGGTGTGCGTATCGGCTTCTGCGGTACTCTCGTCAGTGGCGCAGGGCAGATGAAGGATATCAGCAGCGCGGCGATTCGGCTGCCGGGAGAGCGGCGGGGCTGGGGGGAGAAGTGGATAAGACCTTTCTGCTCCACGCTCCTGCTTTCGCCGCCGGGCTGTGGGAAGACGACCCTGCTGCGGGATATGGTGCGCCTTTTGTCAGAACAGGGCGAGCGGGTGGGGCTTTGTGACGACCGGGGAGAGATCGCCGCCGTGAGCGGGGGCAGGGCGGCGTTCGATGTGGGCAGACATACGGATGTGATCACCGGCGGAGGGCGCAGCGAGTCGGCGCTGATGCTGCTGCGCAATATGAATCCCACGGTGATCGCCATGGACGAGCTTACCGGAGAGGAGGAGCGCGACAGCTGCCTGCTGGTGAGCCGCTGCGGTGTGAAGCTCCTCTCCACAGCGCACGCCGCCAACCGCAGAGATCTGGAGAGCCGGGCGCTCTACCGCCCGCTGCTCTCGGAGGGCGTGTTTCAAAGGCTCCTGATCCTCGATGCGCAGCACCGGGTGAGAGAGGAGCTGCTTTCATGATCCGATTTTTTGGAGCTGCGCTGCTCTCTCTGGGAGGCTGGCTGCTGGGACGCTGCTGCGCGGCGCAGCTTGCAGAGCGGGAACGCACTGCGGAGCTCCTGCTCCGGGAGCTTCCGCTGCTGCGAAGCCGCATTCTTGACTATGCTCTGCCCATGCCAACGGTGCTGGAGCAGCTGGAGCGGGAGGAGCGTTTTCCGCTTCGGGCATATGAGCCCCTGCCAACGGAGGCGGACTTCACGCAGCGGTGGGTACACTTTGCCTCTTCTCTGCCTACAGGGCGGGAAGGACAGGAGTCCGTGGCGGAGCTGGGGCTTGCCATCAGCGCGGGAGCAGACCCGGAGCAGGCGCTGCGCTTCTGTGAGGAGCGGCTCGAACGCTGCCGGCAGGAGCTGGAGCGGAAGCGCCGGGAGAGTGGGCGGCTTTATCCCGCCCTCGGCTGCTGCGCGGGGGTTCTGCTGAGCCTGCTGCTGCTGTAATACGCGGACAGGCCCACTCATATACAATAGTATCTTCATGGGAAGGAAAGGAGGCTCCTTCGGTGAACGTGGATCTGATTTTCAAAATCGCCGCCATCGGCATCATTGTGGCTGTGCTGAATCTGGTACTGTCCCGCTCCGGTCGGGACGATCAGGCGCTGATGGT
>JAGHSH010000040.1 GCA_018065965.1 Candidatus Apopatocola equi | reverse complement strand
GCCTCCGGGGTGTGCAGAGCCGCATTGTGAAAGAGAATGATGCTCCCGGGCTGTACCCGGCTCATGCCCCGCTGTGTGATGGTGGCGGCATCGTAGGCCTTCCAGTCCAGGGAGTCCACATCCCACTGCAGGGCGGTGAGCCCCAGCCCGCTGACGGTGCCGATCACGTTGTCGTCATACTCCCCGTAGGGACAGCGGAAAAGGACAGGCTGCACCCCGGTGACAGCTGCGATCTTATCATTGCAGCTCCGCACCTCCCGGATGATGGCGGAGGAATCCAGCCGGGACATATGGGGATGGGTGGCGGAATGGTTCATCACCTCGTGTCCGGCGTCGGCGAGCGCTTTTACGCTCTCCGGATACTTATCCACCCACTGTCCTACCACAAAGAAGGTAGCCTTCACGCCGTAGCTGCCCAGTATGTCGATGAGCTTCTGGGTGTCCTCGTTGCCCCATGCCGCGTCAAAGGTCAGGGCACAGTATTTCCCGTCCCGCTCCACGCTGTAAACGGGCAGCGCCCGCTTCGTGACGGCGGCGCTGACCGCTGCCGGAGCCCATACCAGCGTAAAGATCAGAACGGTGGCAGCGCAGAGCGCCATTGCACTGAGCAGCCGCCGGTTCCGCTTGAGCTTATAATACCATTGCTTCATCTGATCGCCCCCTTGGGGACATCCTATGCGGGAGAAATGGCGGCAAGAACGCTTCCGTGATTTGACATAAGCGGCAAAATGTGCTTTACTATTACATATTGTTCCGAGGTGACTGTATGAAAAAGGGAAATATCCGTCTGGTATATAATTCTCCGGTGGTGCTGACCTTCGCTCTGGTGAGCCTGCTGGCGCTGCTGGCCGATGCAGCGACCAACGGCATGGCGAGGGCGCGCTTCTTTTCGGTCTACAGCTTCCCGCTGGACGATTTCTCCGGTTATCTCCGGCTTGTGACCCATGTGCTGGGTCATTCCTCCTGGGAACACTATACGGGCAACATCACGCTGATGCTGGTCATCGGCCCGGCGCTGGAGCACCGCTACGGCAGTTCTTCCCTGCTTTTCTGCATTTTTCTGACGGCGCTGGTCACGGGCATCGCCCAGTGCGTTATGTTCCCGGGCGTGGCGCTCTGCGGCGCAAGCGGCATCGTGTTCATGATGATCCTGCTGGCCTCCATGAGCGGGACCCGGGGCGGCGGCATCCCCCTGACCATGGTGGCGGTGGCGATCTTCTATCTGGGCGGTGAGATAGCGGCTGCCATCTCTGTCCGGGACAATATTTCCCAGCTCAGCCACATTCTCGGCGGCCTCTGCGGGGCTGCCATGGGCTTCTATCTGCACGCAAGAGAGTAATCCCCCCCGGCTGCCGGACACGGGCGGCGGCTGCGAAATGCTGAAAAAACTGAGGAGAGAGAGCATGGAAAAATTCTTCAAGCTGAAGGAAAACGGAACGACAGTCCGGACGGAGATCGTGGCGGGCTGCACCACCTTCATGACCATGGCGTATATTCTGGCGGTGAATCCATCCATCCTGTCTGCATCGGGAATGGATCCCAATGCGGTGCTGATGGCGACCGCCCTGGCGTCCTTTCTCGGCTGCATGGCCATGGCACTGCTGGCCAATTATCCCTTTGCGCTGGCACCCGGTCTGGGTCTGAACGCTTTTTTTGCCTATACCATCTGCGGCACCATGGGCTACAGCTGGCAGTTCGCCCTGCTGGCGGTGTTCATCGAGGGCCTGATCTTCATTGTTCTTTCTCTGACGAATATCCGGGAAGCGATCTTCAACGCCATTCCCCTGCAGCTGAAAAAGGGTGTGAGCGTGGGTATCGGCCTGTTCTGTTCCTTCATTGGTCTGCAGAATGCAAAGCTGGTGGTTGACGGCTCCACGCTGGTCACGGTGGTAAACTTCCGTGAGCACTTCTCCACCGTGGGTATCGGCGCTCTGCTGGCGGTGCTGGGACTGCTGCTCATCGCTGTCCTGTATGTAAAGAACGTCCGGGGCGCGATGCTCATCGGGATCCTGGCAACCTGGGGTCTGGGCATTCTCTGCCAGCTCCTCGGGATCTATGAGGTCACGCCGGAGGCGGGCTTCTATTCTCTGCTTCCCACCTGGTCGGGCTTTGACCCGCTTGCCATCCGCTCCACCTTTGCCCAGTGCTTCAACTTCTCTCAGATCCGCTTTGACCCGATGGACTTCGTCGTCATTATGAGCTCCTTCCTCTTTGTGGATCTCTTCGACACCCTCGGTACGCTGGTGGGCGTTGCCAATAAGGCCGACATGCTGGACGCGGAGGGCAGACTGCCCCGGGTCAAGCAGGCACTGCTGGCGGATGCGATCGCCACTTCCGTGGGCGCGATCCTGGGCACCTCGACTACTACCACCTTTGTTGAGAGCTCTTCCGGCGTGGCCGAGGGCGGCCGAACCGGTCTGACCGCCGTGGTGACCGGCTTCCTCTTCCTGATCTCGATCTTCCTTGCCCCGGTCTTTACCACCATTCCCGGCTTTGCCACCGCACCGGCGCTGATTTTTGTGGGCTTTCTGATGATGAGCTCTGTGGTGGATATCAGCTTCTCGGATATGACGGAATCCGTGCCCGCATTCCTCTGCCTGCTCTGCATGCCGCTCATGTACAGCATTTCCGAGGGTATTGCCGTGGGCGTGATCTCCTATGTGGTGATCAATGTGGCCGCCGGCAAGGCGAAGAAGATCACCCCGCTGATGTATGTGCTGGCATTCCTGTTTGTACTGAAGTACATTTTCCTTTGATGCACATAAGCATAAAAAAACACCGCCCGGAGGCGGTGTTTTTTTATGAAGCGATAACTCAGGCGTTGAGCATCTCGCGGGAGATCTGGTAGACCCACTTGGTGAAGTAGGGATTCTTGCGCATGCAGTTGGCGATGGTGTGGCACTTGCCGTCGCGGATGTAGTACTCGCAGAACTCCTTGGCAGCAGCCTTGCAGTCCTCCTCAGAGGCGTTCATGTCGTCGGCCACGGCGGGAGCGTCGACGCCGAGAACGATCTGATCTCCGTAGAGGTTGAAGAGGTTGCGCTTGTCGTTCATGTACATGCCGTTCCAGGTCTGCACGCCGCCGGCAATGTAGGCGGGGACCAGCTCGTCGTTCTTGCCGCAGGAGTGCAGCTCGAAGATCAGGCCGAGTTCCTTGCACTTGGCAGCGAACTTCTGCATGATGGGCACGAACATCTCCATAGCGGTGGCCAGGGAGAAGAAGCCGGAGCGCTGGGCACCCCAGTCGTCGTGCAGGGAGACCTTCTTGATCTGGGGGAAGTACTTGGCAACGTTCTCCAGGTAGGGGACGTAAACGGTCTCATAGACCTTGTTCAGCAGAGCCTTGACGGCGTCCTTCTGATCCTCGTCGATGACGGCCATGGCAGCACCCTCGAAGTCCATGAAGGAGATGAGGCGCTCAAAGCCGGTGCCGTTCAGGAAGGTGATGCCGCAGAGCTTGCCCTTGTTGTTCTCAAACCAGGGAGCGTTCTTCTTGGCAGAGCCTTCCCAGTCCCAGGAGTTGACGTCGGGGAACTTGACGAGCTTTTCCC
>JAGHSH010000244.1 GCA_018065965.1 Candidatus Apopatocola equi | reverse complement strand
GATCGGTAACTACCTCTACTATGTAACGGTGCAGAATTACGATTCCATCTATCTCTGCCTGGGTCTCAACGAGATAGGCTGGAGTGCGGATACTTTCATCAGCAAGTATGAGAAGGTCATCGACTACATCCGCTCCGACGGCACGGCCAAGACCCGCAACGCCACGATCTATATCGTGTCCGTTATGCCTGTGGAGAAGGTCATGGAGACGACCCCTGCCGAGAGCGGCTCCACCATCTCCAAGGCGACCATTGTGGAATTCAACGAGCGGCTCAAGACCATGTGTCAGGAAAAGGGCTGCTGGTATCTGGACGTGTACAGCGCTCTGGCCGACAATGAAGGCTACCTGCCCGACAGCATTGCCGCCGCCGACCACGTCCACTTTGAGAAAACGGGCTACAGCATCTGGACGAATTACCTCCAGACCCACTATGTTGACGATGCCCTTGTGGGAGAGTAAAAAACCATGAAAAAACTGATCCTTATCATTCTGACTCTGAGTCTGCTGCTCTCTCTGGGAGCCTGCGGCGAGAAGGAGGAGAGCGCCGAGCTGGATGCTGCCGCTCTGGCCGACGCCTTGCTGAAGGGAAATGTATTCTCCGTCAGTCTGGAGGAGCTGAATCCCGGGAAGCTCACCGCCTTCTACGGCGTCAGCGAGGAGGCTGTGGAGCAGGCGCTGCTCTATCATGCCGCCGGTACCTCCAAGGAGCAGATTGTTCTGCTCCGCGCCAAGGACGCGAACGCTGCCGCCGAGACGGCTGCGGTGCTCAAGGCGCTGGTGGCGGAGTGGATCCGCGCCGACACGGATTATGCCCCCCAGGAGGTTCCCAAGCTGGAAAAGGCCGTTCTGCGTCAGAGCGGAGCCTGGGTGGTGCTGGTGGTCGCCAACGATCCCGACGCCGCCGCCAAGCTGGTAGGCGAGTTTATTTGAGGATAAACGGTGCCCCGGAGCAGATGCTTCGAGGCACCGTTTCTTCTCCACCCGGGAGAGATATGTCGGAAAGGACTTGACAAGCTGCTTCAGAGCGTGTATAACTTCATGCATAAAGGCAAAGACGTCTTTCGTGATCTGCGGATCAAGGAAGGCGTCTTTCTGCTTTTTTGGGGACGGGAAAAGAAATGAGGCTGAAGAAACGCCGGAAGGAGGCTGCTCTCGTGCAGAAAAAAGAACAGATTTATGAGGGAAAGGCGAAAAAGGTTTTTGCCACGGACGATCCGGAACTGCTGATTGTGGATTACAAGGACGATGCGACTGCTTTTAACGGGCAGAAAAAGGGGACGATCGCGGGGAAGGGTGTGGTCAACAACCGCATGAGCAATGCGCTGATGCGGCTGCTGGAGAAAAAAGGTATCCCGACCCATTTCGTCCGGGAGCTGAGTGAGCGGGAGACCCTTGTGAAAAGGGTGAGAATCGTCCCGCTGGAGGTGATCGTCCGTAATCTCTCTGCGGGCTCCTTCTCCAAACGCTACGGTGTGGAGGAGGGAATCCCCTTTGAGATGCCGGTAATAGAGTTTTCCTACAAAAACGATGCGCTGGGGGATCCCCTTCTGAATACTGACCACGCCCTGGCGCTGAAGCTTGCCACCGCAGAGGAGATCGGGATCATCCGCAGCTATTCTCTGCAGATCGACCGCTGCCTGCAGAGCTTCTGGGGAGAATGCGGTGTGACGCTGGTGGACTTCAAGCTGGAATTCGGCAGAACGGCGGACGGAACGCTCATTCTTGCCGACGAGATCAGCCCCGATACCTGCCGCCTGTGGGACAGCGCCACCGGGGAAAAGCTTGATAAAGACCGCTTCCGCCGGGATCTGGGCGGAGTGGAGGAGGCCTACGCCGAGATCATGAGGAGGCTGGAGGCGCATGCTGAGTAATGGCCGGATAGACCTTGCCGGAGAGCATCTCCGGGAGGAATGCGGTGTTTTCGGCGTCTTCTCATCCCGGACGGCCGATCTTGCCTCCATGGCGTATTACGGGCTTTTTGCCCTTCAGCATCGGGGACAGGAGAGCGCAGGCATTGTGATCAACGATGACGGCGTTTTTGCCGCCTGCTGTGACGAGGGACTGGTGAGCGAGGTCTTTTCCCCCGAACGTCTGGAAAGGCTCGGGCAGGGAAACATAGCAGTAGGCCATGTGCGCTATGCCACCACAGGCTCCGACAGGAAACGCAATGCGCAGCCTATCGTCGTGAATCACCACAAAGGAAGCATGGCGCTTGCACACAACGGCAATCTTGTCAATTCCGGTGAACTGCGGAACCGACTGGAGCAGCGGGGATCTATTTTTCACACCAGCACAGACAGCGAGGCCATCGCCTATATCATCGTGCAGGAGCGGCTTCGCACGCCCTCCATCGAAGAGGCGGTGTACGCGGCCATGGGCATACTGGAGGGGGCTTACTCTCTGGTGATAGCCTCACCCACTAAGCTGATTGCGGCCCGAGACCCCTATGGGTTCCGTCCCCTGTGTATGGGATGTACACCGGATGGCAAGACTGTTTTTGCCTCCGAATCCTGTGCGCTGGATGCGGTGGGGGCGGCATTTGTCCGTGACATTCTTCCCGGTGAGATCGTAACGGTCAGCCGGGAAGGGATCCGGAGTGACACACGCCGCTGCGGACAGCGGGAGAAAAAGCTCTGCGCGTTTGAGTTCATCTATTTTGCCAGACCGGACTCCGTGCTGGACGGAAGTCCTGTCAGCGAGGTGCGCAGAATGGCGGGGCGCTTTCTGGCTTCGGAGCATCCCGTGGAGGCCGACGTGGTAATAGGCGTGCCCGACTCGGGACTTGATGCCGCCATCGGCTATGCCTCCTTCTCCGGCATTCCCTACAGCATCGGCTTTACGAAAAACAAGTATATCGGCCGTACCTTCATCTCTTCTACGCAGAAGCAGAGAGAAACCGGGGTGAATCTGAAGCTCAATCCTATCCGCAGCACCGTGAGCGGGAAACGGGTCGTGCTCATTGATGACTCTATCGTCCGCGGGACTACCTGCCGAGGCATCATCGACTCCCTGCGGAGAGCCGGGGCACGGGAGATCCATATGCGAGTGAGCGCCCCGCCCTTTATTTCTCCCTGCTACTACGGAACGGACATCGACAGCACGGAGGATCTGATCGCCGCGCACCACTCGCCCGATGAGATCGCAGCTCTCATCGGCGTGGATTCTCTGGGGTATCTGAGCCTTGAACATCTGCTGGAGATCGCCGCAGACGGAAAACTCTGCACGGCCTGCTTCGGCGGCGGCTATCCTACCGCTCTCCCCACAGACGGAGGCAAAAACCGCTTTGAGAAGAAGCTGCATCTCAGCTCCGAACCAACTGAACAGCCCTGAAAACACACCGCCCCGGCGCCGTCGCTCCGGGCGGTGTGTTTTTTCCGCGCTCGGCAGGCTGTGACGGCCTTTGCCCTCCCCTCCCCCTATAATGGAGCCCGTAAGGATTCCGGGAGGAGGTATGTTGGGAATGGAGACAGGAACGGAACGCAGGCAGGAGAGGGGCACATTTCCCGGACGGGATGCTCTTGTGCGTGCCCTCTTCGAGGGGGCGCTGGGCTTTGCTCTGGGCTGCGCGGAGCCCTTCGG
>JAGHSH010000108.1 GCA_018065965.1 Candidatus Apopatocola equi | reverse complement strand
CGTTACGCCCTTGTCCCTGCAGGAAATGGTAACGGAATAGGTATAGCCGCTCTTTTTCGCAATAGCGAAGCTGAAATCCTCCCCGGCCTTTGCCGTGGTGGGCGCACTGTCCGTTCCGTTCTCGGCGCGGACGTCGCCCACACCGGTGCCGGAGTAGGTCACGCTGTAATCGCCGCCCTCTTGGCCGCCTGCCGTCTTGGTGACGGTCAGCCGGATGGCGCCCGTTACGAAGCTGCCGGGGATCACATAGCTCTCGCCCCGCTGCTCCACCGGTACGCTCTCGCCGTTGGAGGTGGCCTCAAAGCCGTAGGTATAGCCCTCCTCGGCGTGAAGGGTGACAACGAAATCCCGGTGGTATTCCGCTTTGGACGGCGTGGTCACATCCTCCCGGCCGTCGCCATACAGCGTCACGGAATAGGTCTTGCCGCTGCGGCTGCCCGTAACGGTCAGCTCGCCGCTGACCTTTTCGATCCGGTAGCCGCCGTCCTCCGTGGGGTACACCGGAACGCTCTCGCCGTCTATTTCGGCCTTGGGAAGTTCATAATCGTAATTGGAATCGCCGGGGTAGAAAATATAATCCGCTCCGTCCTTGACGGAGGCAGCGCCGGTATAGATATCCGGCAGCGTGACCGTATACTCCCGGTCGGAGCGCAGAACCGTGCAGGAGAGTACGGCGGCGGAGATATCCGCCGGGGGCGCATCGCGTCCGGCGGCATATTCGGCGCTGTCCGCACAGGCCTCCGTGCATCGGATCTCGGTGCTGCCGGGGGCGATGGCCGTGAAGCGAAGGCTGAAGGCGGCGTTCTCGGTGCTGCAGCTTCTCACAGGCCCGTAGAGAAGGATGCGCAGCCTGCCCTTCTCGCTCTCATAGAGCCGGCCGTCCTCCAGCGTTTCCGTTTCGAGCTTCAGGATCGCAGGGTCGTAGGTAAGGCTCATATCCAGAGAGGCAAAGGAGTCTGTGCCCGGGGCGGGATGAGACACCAGTACCTCCGTCAGCACGCCCTCGCCCACCAGACACTCCTTATCTCCCCGCAGGGAGATGCGGTACTGCTCCGAGGCCTTGAAGCGGACGCGGAGCGTTTCCCTGTTTTTCTCGGGGAGTATGCTCTTCATTTCCCCGTCCAGCCGGGAGCGGAGCTCCAGCCGGAAATCGGCCTCCGTGCCGGCAGGAACATCCCCCGCAGCGCGGAAGCGGAGCGTATACAGCTCTCCCGGCTGCAGCGCCATGCCCCGGCTCTCCGGGTCCACCATGCTGATGTCATAGCAGCTCTTGCCGCCGACGGTTTTCAGCGCAGACAGGCGCAGGGTCGGGCAGACCTCGCCGCACTCGTTCGACTCCAGCTGAAAGAGGGCGGAGTCGAACCAGAGCCGGTAGCTGACAGTCGTGCAGACCGGCACGCTATCCGTCTGGTGCAGCGTCAGGGTAAGGAGATCTCCGGCGGAGAGCTCCTCCCGATCCGCTGTCAGCATCTCGCTCTCTGCGCGGGCCGATAAGGGAAAGAGCGAGGAGAGGAGCGTGATCACGAGCAGAAGCGAAAGGATACGCGGGTAGAAACGTTTCACTGCTCACTTCCCTCCTTTCTTCACCGTGTGGGCAGGATCGTTGAAGACCTCATAGATCTCCGCAGCGTCCACGGCGTCCACGGTCTTATCCCCGTTGATGTCGGAGCGGCCGCGCTCGTCATCGGTGAGGGGACGCACGCCGTTGCCGTCGGCATAGACCAGCGCCGCATCCACATTGTCGATCTCGCCGTCATCGTTGGTATCGCCGGACATATCCCGGGCGGCGATCTGCAGCGTTACATATACATAAGGAGAGGGGATGACCACGCCGCTCTCACCCTCGGCGTCATGATACATCACGTGCTCGAAGCGCAGCTCGAACTCCGTATCGTCGGCGCGGAGCGGCTTCTCCGACCAGCTCACATAGTCCGTCACATCCCGCACGGCGCCGTTTTTATAGGTGGCCAGCACCTTCATGCCCGTGGGATCGAAGCATTCGCCCTCATCGTAGCTGAGCTTGTCGGGCTGTCTGTCCAGCTCCAGCTTTTCGATGCCGCTGCCCAGCGCCATGAGCTGGGCGGAATCGTTCTTGAAATAGATCGTTCCGTATTTATCGCAGATGGGCGAGCAGATGGCATACTGGGCCTGGGTGCCCACCGGGGTGAAGAGGCAGTAGGCGCTATCCACGCTGATCACGCTGCCGGACTGCATATATTCCTCCGTTGTGACCTCGGACGGAGCGGTCTGGCCGCTTCTGTCCTCCAGACAGCGGAGCTTGCCGGGGGTATAGTTATCAAAGAAGTATACATACACGCTCCCGCCGTAGGCCGTGGTCACCAGACCGCTGGTCTGAGGATAGCCCTGGGTGGGCACGGAATAGGCGATGCACCAGTTCTGCAGGTCGATGACCGTGATGTTGTGGCCGGAATACTCGCCGAACTGACTGCTGCCGCACACGCCGATGTAGGCGCGGCCGTTCCAGATGGCGGGGGTGCAGGTGCTCATGGCGGGGGCGGTATCGCTGCCGTTCTGCAGTTTGATATAGCGGAGCGTGCCCAGTCGGCCGTTCCCGTCCACATCCACGCAGTAGAAGTACCCGCCCTTGGTGGTAAAGTAGGCGGTACCGTCTGCCATGGTCACGGCGGAGCGGATATCGCCGGGCTGCTTGAGGGTGATGCTGTCTATGATCCGGCCGGTTCTCGGATCCATGCTCAGGAAGCTGGCATAGCCCTTGGTGTAGCCTGCCTGACCGTCATCCGTGCCGACAAGAAGATAGTTGTCGCAGACATAGCAGCCCGCCCAGTAAAAGCCGCCCTTGCAGGTATAGCGCCAGGTGGCCAGCTTGGCCTCATCGCTCTTCTCCGCGTCCTCATCGGTCAGCGACAGACACACAAGGTCGGCCTTCAGCTCCTCGCCGGACCAAAAGCCCGTGTAGAGGAAGCCGTTATGTACCACGATGGGGCAGTTGGGCTGTCCGCCCAGCGGGTCGGTATAGAGCCAGAGGGATTCCAGCGTGGTGGCGTCAAAGGCCTGAATGCCGCCGTCGGAGAGGCCCACGAAGATCATGCCCTCAGCATAGGTGGGATTGTTGATGGCAAAGGAGGAGGAGCGCTCCATCGTCCCTTTTGCCACCACCTCGACGGACACGGTGTCCACTTTGTAGATGCAATTCCCCGCATAGGTGTAAAGATAGCCGTCGGCGATAATGGGGCAGCCGGTGGCATCGCTGCCGTAGCCGTCGCCGAGCTTGGTCGCCCAGTAGAGCGCAGCGTCCTCCGCCTTGATGGGGGTCGCAAAGCCGACCACACCGTTGTTGGACGTATCGGCACGGAAGGAGGGCCATTCGGCGCTCACCTCCCGGTGCTCGCTGCCTTTGGCTTCGAGCAGCTCCAGCTCCAGGGTCTCGCCGCCCTCAGGGGGAGAATACAGGGTATCCTGCACAGCCCGGTAGCCCGGAGCGGTAACGGTGTAGCTGTAGCTGCTGCCGGGAATCAGCGAGGCTACGCCGTTTTCATCCGGGAATACGCGCAGCTCCGTCTGGTTGTTCACAATGTAGACCACCGCCTCCGCAGGCTCCGTCACGAAACGCACCGGCACCGGTGCTTTTTTGATGATGCGGATGCTGTAGCTGTTCTCGATCGCATTTTCATCCCGGTGGGAGACCTGCAGCGTCAGGCTTTCCGTCTCCAGTTCGGGATCCAGCGGCAGCGAAACGCTGCGGGCGCTCTGCTCCGCTCCGTTGATCCGCAGGGTGTAGCCCTCGTCGGTGAGGAACTCATAGACAAGCTCCAGAACCGTCTCGTCATTGGACAGCTCGATGCAGTAATTCAGCGTCTCGCGGTTGAACTTCACACTATTCCCCTTCTCATCGAGCAGGGACACATCCTGGGTGGGCGTGGAGAGAGCAAGGGATTTCAGGTGTGTGCTGCGGCAGAGCAGCAGCCGGGTCTCCTCGTAATAATTCACGCCGTTCTCCGAGCGGCTGCAGCGGATCGCAAGGGGGGCAGAGCTGCCGCCCACGGCAACGCAGGAGGTCAGGGCGTTCGCGCCGCCGGTATCGCTGACCTTGTTGCCGATCACGACCGTCTTTTCCCCGCTCTCCGTGCCGAACACAGCTGTCACGCTGTAGCCCTGTGCCGCCGTGGCCTGCACATAGAGGATGGAGGCGGCGTCGGGAAGCGTGACTCGCACTTTCTCCCCGCCGGGTATGAACGTGTCGGGATCCAGATAGGCCTTGCGGGTCTTGTAGCTGCTCTTGTCATAGAACGCCAGAGACTCCAGCACGCCGGTGCTTTCGGGAGCGGCAGCCGTCAGGTGCATACCGTCCTCGGCAACGAAGGAGGCGGAGGCGTGGAAGCGGTCGGTGCGGGAGGCGACATAGTGATAGCGCTCCCCGGGCAGGAGCGCATAGCGTCCGTCCGCGCCGGGAGTGACGCTGTGCTCCTCGCTGTCAAAGACCGCAAGACTGCAGCCCGCGGGCGTGTCGATGCGCACATAGGCGGCCGCCGCGTGGGAAACGGCGAAGTGATACGAAAACTCTCGGCCGTCGGCATAACGCACCGTGAGGGTGCGCTCGGTGTCCTCGGCGCAGTCGAAGCTGCCCGTGCCCTCCACGCTGTAGCCCTCCGTGCCGAAGCTCTCCGCCTCCAGGCGCAGAGTGTCTGTTACGACCGTTACGCCGTAGTTTCCGTTTACAGCAGAAAAACCCGGTAGACAGAAATGTTCACTGCCATCGGGAAGAAGTAACTTTATGGACTTGACGGTGGGAAAACGCCGCAGAACGATCCGGTGGGACTGGATCTGTACCGCGCCGTCTACGCTGCAGCAGGCCTCCAGCGTCAGCTCCCGGTCTGTCATGCTTCTGTCAAGGCAGGCGACCAGCGCCGTAGTTCTGGATTCCCAGCTGCGTTTCGTTGCGCTCTGATCCTTGCCGTTCAGGTCGGTATAGACCGTGCGGAGGGTGGTATTCTCCCGGTCGGGTACCTCGCCCATGCCGACCCAGATGACGGGGTTCGTATTCAGCGCGTCCTCCACCAGAAAGACCGTGCTGTGCTCATCCGCGGCGTTCTCGTCTGCAAAGCGGGCGCCCTCAAACTGATCGCCGGTGCTTCGGCTCAGCCGGATCTCGCCGAACCAGTTTCCGTCCGGGAGCTCCGCCGTCACCACCGGGGCGGGCGCATCCTCACCAACGGACAGAGTGCCCTCCACCCGGTTGATCCCGCCGTCGGAGACCGTGTAGCGGTAGGTACCGGCAAGCAGGGACAGCTCCGTGCCGCTGCTCTCCGTTTTCTGCTCGTATTAGTCCACCACCGTCACGGTGGCCTTTGCCGGCTTTTTCCCGCCCTGCGTAAGCGCAAAGCGTACCGTGTACCGGCTGCCCTCAAAGCGCTTCTCATAGGCGTTGATGGCCGCGTCCAGTCGGGCAAGCAGCTCCCCGGCGGTTTTCGCGTTCAGGGAGCGGAGACCGTTGGCCGCGTTTCGGTATGCCGTTTTCGCATCCCCGTAGAGCTGCACGCCGTCGGTCATGCTCCGGTATTCCTCCATGCGCTGCAGCAGAGGGAATACCTCCGGCACATCGTTCATGGAGACCGTGAAGAACACGAAGCCGACCTTCTCGGCAGGCGTTTCCAGAATGTAGTTCCGCCCCTGCTCATCGGTATAGTCAAAATACCGGCAGAAGTTATCCACCACATCCTCGATGGAGAAGATCTCGCCCTGCTCCAGTCCTTCGAACGCGAAGCCGCTGCGCAGCAGAGCGTCCTGCACGGTGTCGCCGCTGCGGTACTCGATGCGCGTGGGCTCGATGATCACCTCATTGGCACTGACCGCCGCCAGCACGAAGCTGCCCTGCCCTCCGCCGGAAGCGCCGACAGAAAGCGGCAGGACAAGCGCCGCGAGAAGCAGCGCCAGAATAAGAATGCCGACTGTTTTTGTTTTCATATTTTTTCTGACCCTCCAGGAATAAAAAAGCAGTCCAAATGTCTCAGACAGAAAAGCCGTTTTCTATCTGCAGACATCGGACTTCGGTTCTTCCGATAATTCCGTCTGCTGTGCGCTGTTGAGTTCCCGTATCCGCCGTTTGACCCTGGGCATGAAACTGCTCCAGCAGCCAAGCCGCTGCTCCAGATAGCGTATGCCCACAAAACCGGCGCGCTGCATATGATCTCCCCGCTCCAGATAGCACCCCATCACATAATCCAGCAGCTCATCATCGCTGTCGTGGCTGTGGAGCTGCTCAAAGGCGTCCTCCATGGCTTTCCGCTTCGGTTTTTGCAGGGCTCTTGCCAGCTCAAATTCTCTGCGCTGAACGGCAATTCGCATCTGCGGTGACATTTTTGACATACCTGGTTCCCCCGAAAAAGAAAAAAGGATAGAAAAGCCTGCCCTTCCCCATGGGGGAAGGGCGGACGATTCTGTCCTCGTACGCACCTTCAAGGATTCATCGGATTTGATTCCTCAGCTTCAGTAAGTCTCCTGGCTTGCGCGTCGGCGGCTCAGCCGCCGCGGGTCATGCCTGCCTTCTCCCGCCCGACTCGGCGAAATGACGGACTTTCGTCCCCCGGAGCAATGCTCCTTCAGCAGACCCTCGCGTATACAGTACCGGTCGTGCGTGGGATTCTCACCCACTTCCTCTTTCACCGCCGCCTGAGTGCAGACACTCTTTGCAGCGAACGGCTACCTGCTTCAACGGAATAGTCAATTCTTCTTATTTATTTTTTTGTTCAATTTAATCAGATACTGTTGAATTAGTCAAATACATTTTTTGCATAGATGATTTTTGAAATACTGCGTGACAAATGAGAAAAAACATGCTATCATACTTTCAGTCTTGCTTTTGTGGCACATGCGCTCTCCGCCCGATCGGCGCGGAAACGCATTCTTGTTCGCTGAACAAGGGAATCGGGTGTGAATCCCGGACACGGGGGCCGCCGTGCGCCCCCCGTAGCTGTGATCGTGAAGCGTGACCCCGGAGGCGGCCGCCGCCTCTTGCGAAAGCGTGTCATTGTACCCTCGCGGGTATGAGAAGGCAGGGACCGCGCGTAAATGCCGCCGTGCATTTGAACGCGTCAGTCAGAAGACCTACACAGGCAGCAGACAGAGTGATCTATTATAATTTTTTGTTATATAGATCATCATTTCTGTGCCCAAAGGCAGTTGCTCTCCCCCGGAGGGAGGCGACCGCCTTTTTATTTTTTCTCCGTGAATCTCACAACAAGGGGTGCTTTCATGAAAAAAACACTGGCCGTCCTGTTGATGCTCTGTCTGTTTCTCACCGTGAGCCTGCTCTCGGCTCAGGCTGCGGATGAAAGCCGCAGCTACGATTTCCGGCTGACGGCTGACGGTAAAAAGGAAAAGGAGGCAGAAACGGGTCAGCTCGTCACGGCGACCCTCACCCTCAGTCGGCTCGACAGCCGGGAGTCCTCGCTGACCCGGGCGGTTCAGGCAGAGCTGGAATATGACGACAGCTTTCTGGAACTGGTAGGCAGCTCCGTGATCACGCCCGGGGGCGTGAGCTGGAATGACATGGCGCGCCGGACCGGCGGCCGGGCGTTCTATGTGAATTATCTCTCGCTCTCCGGCGGTGAGCTGTGGGAGAGCGAGACAACGCTGGCCGTATTCCAGTTCAGAGTGCTGGGAAAGGGCGGCGTGTCCACCGTCCGTGCGGTGAACTGTCTGGTATCCACGGAGGACGGTACAGACTCCTATGCCTCGGTCTGCAACGATCTCCGCATCGTGGTCAGCACGGAATGCACCGTCAGCTTTGAGGAAAACGGCGGCAGTGAGGTAGAGGATCAGCCGGTGCGCTTCGGCGAAAAACTGCGCCGGCCGAAGGATCCCAGGCGCGCAGGCTACACCTTTGAGGGCTGGTACCGGGACATAGACTGCACGGAGCCCTGGGATTTTGAAAACGACACCGTAGACGGCAACCTGACGCTCTATGCCCGGTGGACGGAAGGCGGCACTGCAGGCAGCGTCTGGAAGGGCTGGCTCCTCGCCGGGTTGATCCTGCCGCCGCTGCTGCTCCTCTTCCTGCTGGGCAGCCGGAAGGTGCGCTTTGACTCCCGCGGCGGCAGCCGGGTCGCGCCGGTTCGTATCCGGAAGGGTGCTGCGCTCTCCATGCCCCCTGCCCCTGTCAGAGAGGGCTTCCGTTTCGGCGGCTGGTACACAGATCCGGCCTGCACCTGTCCCTGGGACTTCATGACGGGAAAGGTGGAGGCATCCATGACGCTCTACGCGCTCTGGAAGCCCTGAAAACGGTGTCCCATCGCCGCGGCAATCCGCATCCCCGCTGCACTCACTAAGAAAGTCACTCACCGGCGGCAGCGGAAGGGTTCCCAGCGCGTACAGCCACGCAGCGGTCACAGAGACAGAAACTCAGATCATCCGACGGCGGCATTTCGCCGCCGAGCCTCTGTTCTCTTCTCCACCGCCCAGCGGCCTTCATTCTTTTTCTGGCGATAAATATAATGTGGGGGGGCTGAACTCCGTTCCCCACGCCGTGGGAAAAAACGAATCAAATCAAAAAGGTTCGCTGCAAAATGAAAGCATTTGCAGCGAACCTTTTTGATTTGCGGAGAGAGTCTCTGAAGTTTTATTTGTTCCAGTAATAGGAGGTGTCAATGCGGTTGCAGCTCCGGAACATGGTCTCGTCCAGTGCGCGCTTCATGTCGGTGGTGTCCGCCAGAGGCATATCGGTGATGCAGCCGCCCTTGACGATCACGGCCCGGCTCTCATCGCCCTCCTTGAAAATGTCCAGCGCCCGGACGCCCATCATGGCGGCGGTGGAACGGTCGCGGGCTGAGGGCACGCCGCCCCGCTGGATATAGCCCAGCACGGTCACGCGGCTTTCGATGCCGGTGGCCTCCTCGATGCGGCGGGTATAGTCCGTGGCATGTCCCACGCC